>NZ_JASJOJ010000089.1:0-10023 GCF_038519165.1 Photobacterium sp. SP02 | reverse complement strand
TTGGGGTCAGCATTTTCTTTCGGGCTGCAGTCCATACGATAAGAAAAGCAATTCATTGTGTAATACAGTCTAACGCGTGGGCCATCTACAACTAACTGCATAGTGGTGTTAAATGTTTTATGGTTTTTGTAGTAATTACGAAGTGCTTCAATCTTTTGTTTTGCCAGATTGCTGTCAATTGTTGCGGACAAGTGATAGAACTTTTCGTATGTATCCCAGCCTTTGGACCAGTAACCTTTAATTTTACTGGGAATACCTATGTGCCCAATATCTGCGCTAGCCCCTGCGTAACCGCTGATTGCGCCATAAGCAAAACTGGCTCCTCCCCCTTGGATATCTGTTACTTGCATCATTTTGATAATGTGCGCTCCTGATGTACTGCCAGCAGTTCCAGTTCGTGCCACTGTTGTAGCACTGTTTGAAAAACTGCAACCCAATAAAGAGCTGCTTGACAGAAAAAGAGTAATAATTAACCATTTATACATTCTCAAATACCTGCCTTTTTATTTGTTTTTTATTATCTCTGTTTGGGTTGTTAACCAACCATTACATAAATGTATCACAGCCAGGGTTTACTAAGGCATCGTGGGGACGGTGTACCCATTTAATGCCATGTTGGTTTAGCGCACTTTGCCAATCATGAGGCTTAATCATACCTAACGGTATCTTCGCCAGTTTTAGCCACAGTGCCTGTAAGTCCTGATCACCAGCAAAGTCGTGAGGCTGTTGGTATGAGTTTGTAATCCATTTGATTCCAAATAATTCCGCTTGTTGTTTCATCCGTTCCTGAGTTAAGCCTGACAGCGCATTATTGATTGGTTGAAGACGATAGTAGTAAAGAACAGACTTCTCCCTGCTGACTATTCCGTACTGACCAAATGTATTTAGGCAATGTGTTTTCCAATCCTTTTCCCTTTGCGTTCTGACATATTCAAGATGGGCGACCATGCTGGCATCAGGGTGTTTTCGGATCTTGGTATAACCTTTATTGGTATGAATATATTTTCCTTCTAACGATTCTGATTTTACTAGTTCTCGATTAAAGGTGGTCTCGACAGGCAGACCATAGCGTTCATTTAACCCTTGCTTTCCATACTGTTCAATTGATGAGTAGCCTCCGCCAACATCAGAATGTGCGCCAGGGAAAATTTCTTCATAGAAGTTATCTGGCAGTGTACCCTTGGTTTTCAATGTCGTTAATGGAAAATTCACACGGAATTCGTGATGTGCGCACAACTGCACAACTCGCTGTGCACAATCGGGTGCCAGCCGAAGTTGAAATTCGCCATCGTCGTCATTGCCTGGCCAGTAAAATGAACCGACGGTATCAAACAAACCCACAAAGCGAATAGTGACATCGCGTGCGCTGTCAAGTTCGTAGCCATTTTCACGATCAAATTTTTCCGCGTTTTCCGTACCGAGCAGGTTCGGCATGATAGTGAGTGAATCACAACCGGTTCTTGGTTTGCTGTAATCCGGTAACCCTTTAAGGGCAGCATTGACGAAATGGCGTGCTAAGGCAGCACCTCGACTGAAACCGAAAACATCAAACTCAATTTGAGTGACATCTTTGTAAGTGTTAGTACGGTTTAGTTGATCAATTATCGTTGATAATTGATACAGAAGACTTTGCCACTTTTCCATTGCTCCAGTTTCAAGCCACACGCCGAAGGCCATGCCAAGCTTAGATTCATCGTTGCCATTATCTATTGCGCCTGGAATCTGATGGGCACCATCTACTGTTCCTACACCAGAGACATAGATTTTAGCTATTTCGCCTTCTTTTTCTTCATAGGCATCGAATAAACGCCCGATATTCGAACGGGACTTGTTGCCATAGGTCTCTTTATACAAGTCATTGTCTTTGTTCTGGCCGGTGCCGTCGAAGAATACGCCGATTCGCAGGATGCGCTGTTTTACCTGTGTGGTATTGACGACAGGTGTATGGGCGAGGATTTTACTGTTCGCCTGAATATGCAGCAGGTCCGGCATCATGTAGCGCTGGTTGTAGGTGCCCCACACATTACCAAAAGGATAAGCTTTTCCTGTTTCTATGTCGGTGAGCGGAGAGGGGGCATCGGGTTGTTTGGGCTGTGTGTTACTGCTCAGCTCGGTGATTTGTAAAGTATCGCCGATTTGTAGTTTAAGGGGATCATCGTTGTACTGAGGGTTCAGATCCAGTAATTGCTTTGCAGTCAGACCGTATTGCTCTGCAATATCCGGCCAGCTTTCACGTTGTCGGGTATCCGGCCGCATTTTGACTGTGTGATGTGTTTTCGCGGCGGCGTTTTCTGACGATGCGGTTTCCTGAGTGCTGCGCTCAAGCAGTGCCTGCGTGCGGCTGGCGACAATACTCTGCATATCCAGCGCAACGGCATGCTCTTCCAGCCACGCTGGTGAGAGTTTGGCAAACTCGTCGTCAGAGAGCTTTTGTTTGCGAAACAGTATGTACTGATCTGAGACGGGCTGCCCTTCGATTTTATAAGGCAGCAGCAGGCTGCTGTAATGATGATCAGACAATAATTCGTCGGTCAGTGTTGTGGCGTCAGAGCGGGTGAACTGAAAGCTCCACCTGTCATCACCGGTCAGTTTACATTCTTTAGCCAGCTTGCTGTCGCAAAAATAATAAAAGTAGCCAAGGGTTGGCCAGCCAAGCCATTTTTCCAATTGTACGGCTAACTTTACCGGTACAAATTCTGCGTTAATATGGCCGGTGTTTATTGGCTGAGGCTGAATACTATAAGAGGAGGCGAATCCCGCCTGTTGGAAAACCTCGTGCAAAAGGTGTTTTTCTTCCTGCTCAATACAGTAGGCAGTCAGCACGCCGAGTCCGTTCTTTCCCGGTGACTTTTCCCAGTTCGTCACCGCGTTTTCTGTGGCGGTACGTTTCAGGGTCCAGCAGCCAACTTGCAAGCTGCTGAGTTCATCGAGAGAACAATAAATCAGCAGGTTACATGCGTACTCAGCGACAGGTTGCCGAGTCTTACTGGATGCAGTGACTGATGGTTTGTTCGACGGGCTATAATCTTCCAGTGGTTTATAACCCGCTTTTACAAACCTTTTGGGTTTATTGTTATTGAGCGACATAGTGTTTTTATTGAAGAGGCCAAAGAATGTCTGGCGATTGTACATATGTAAATTATTGATGTGAATGACTTATTTGTAGGCTAAGCGTCGTTTTACCCTGTCATTTTCACTCTTTTTGCAGGTATTTTTTAAACTGCAGAGCGGTTCGCAAAAATATTAAACGTTAAGTATAAAAATGTGCTCAGGGTCATTAAACATTCCGGCATATGAAGTATGAATGTATGTGTTCATCGCGGCAGAAGAATGGATGAATATCCATTCTGAATCCTGATATGTGCTATCAGAATTATGCGTTAGTCACTATGTCAATAATGGCGTAGGGTGTACTGAAATGTTTAGACGCTGTTCAGGATGAGGGCAAGATATGCAATTGATTATCGGCAATAAAAACTATTCAAGCTGGTCTTTTCGTGGCTGGCTGATGCTGGTTCAGAATGGTATACCTTTTAATGAAAATAAGCTCACGCTGTTTACCGACAATTTTTACCGCACGCTGGAAGTTTACTCGCCGGCTGCGAAAGTCCCTGTGTTGATTGATGGTGATGTCACGGTTTGGGATTCGCTGGCGATATGTGAGTACATAAATGAAACTTACTGTCAGGGACGTGCCTGGCCGCAGGATAATATTGAGCGGGCAAAGGCGCGTGCAATCAGTTGTGAAATGCACTCAGGCTTTACTGCACTGCGCAATGAAATGCCGATGAACTGCCGTGCCCGACGGCATGTTGAGTTGTCTGAGGCGGCGCAGAATGATATCGCCCGGATTGATCAGATCTGGCGTGACCAGATGTTGAAATACAGTGACAATGGCGGCTGGCTGTTCGGTGAATGGAGCATTGCGGATTGTATGTTTGCACCTGTTGTACTTCGTTTTAAAACGTATGGCATTGAAGTATCCGATCTCAGCAAGCTCTATATGGATAAAGTGTTGCAGTCGGCATCGGTCAAAGCCTGGCTGAAAGATGCTTTGCAGGAAACCGATATTGTGCCGGAAGATGAAGCGGGCACAGACGTTGCACAAAGGCTTTGATTCAGCCTCGGCTTCCCTCTCAATGTTCAGGGAGGGAAATCGGAAGATAATTCTTCTCACTGCTAAGCAGACTCCGTGGTAAACTCCCGCGCTTGATGTAGGGGCAGCTCTACTTTTACCGCGTTCAGATCAACCAGGGGCGATACATGCCATTTTCTACTCTCGGACTTAGTGCACCACTGAATAAAGCAGTGGCCGAGCTGGGTTACACAAAACCGACAACGATTCAGGCGAAAGCCATTCCTGTGATACTGGAAGGGCAGAATCTTATTGCTGCCGCCCAGACAGGTACAGGTAAAACAGCCAGTTTTGTGTTGCCAATACTGGAAAGACTGAGTCAAGGTCAGACCCAGCGTAAAAAGCGCGTTCGAGCCCTAATTCTGGTGCCAACCCGCGAGCTGGCGATGCAGGTGGAAGAAAAGGTCACCCATTACGGTAAGCACCTTGGTTTGACGTCGCTGGCGATGTACGGCGGTGTCGATGAGCAGCAGCAAAAGCAACGTCTGATCGACGGTGTGGATGTGCTGGTGGCAACGCCGGGCCGTTTGATTGATTTGTATGGTCAGCGTGCCGTGTATTTCGAAGAAATCGAGATGGTGGTGCTGGATGAAGCGGACCGGATGCTGGATATGGGCTTTATTGAAGCCATCAACAAGATCCTGGATCGTCTGCCAGACAATAGTCAGTTTTTGCTGTTTTCTGCCACCTTGTCGAACAAGGTGCGGGATCTGGCAAAATCGGTTGTCAATAACCCGTATGAAATAAGCATCGCGGCCAATCAGGCATCAAAAGCGAATATTTCACAATGGTTAATAACGGTTGATAAAGACAAAAAATCTGCGCTCCTGAGTCATTTGATTCAGGAAAATCAGTGGGATCAGGCATTGATCTTCATAGAAACCAAGCACGGCGCAGCGAAACTGGCCTCTCAGCTGGAGAAGCGCGGTATTGAAGCCGAAGCGTTTCACAGTGGGCGCAGCCAGGCTATACGTGCTCAATTGCTGGCGGATTTTAAAGCAGGCAAGATTAAGTATCTGATAGCGACTGGCGTCGGTGCCCGTGGTATCGACATTGAAGAATTGTCACGTGTGGTCAATTACGACTTGCCATTCCCGGCAGATGAGTACGTGCACCGTATCGGCCGAACCGGACGTGTAGATGCGACAGGTGAAGCGATCTCTTTTGTGTCAAAAGATAACTTCAAAAACCTGTGCATGATCGAGAGTCGTCTTGGACATTTGATTGAGCGCCGGGAAGTCGAAGGTTTTGCACCGAAAAAACCTGTGCCGGTGACTGTGCTCAATTACGTCCCGAAACACAAACGTCCCCAAAAAGACTGATACAAGACTGATATTGTCGTCATTTCTTGTTTATTAGCGATACGACCTGGCCTGACAGTCAGGGCGTATCGCTGTTCATTCTCGCTAAGTTACTGAACTGGCGCGACTGATTGAGTATCCCGGATAGATTCCAGAGCCTGGACACGACGGATCTGGCTGGCAGAAAACGAGGTCTGTCTGAGTTCATTCAGCGCCTGCTGCTCTTGTTCTTTCGCCAGGTTGTTATCCGCTAAAATTGCATCCCGTTGCTGAAAATAGTGCTCCAGCTTAGTTTCAAAATCTGCACGTGCTTTGCGCAAAGTCACCAGTCTGTCAGCGGCTTCAGGCCCCACTAATGCTTGCTGTTGCAGATATCTGTCCTGTTCCTCTAGGGAGTTTGTAGCTTGCAGCTGCGACAACACGGCGGCATTTCGGTAGCTCTGCTGCATGACAGGTGGAAGGGTATTGATTTCCTGCTCCCAGGCATTGTAGTAATCGTCCTGGTTGATTATGTGGTCTTTTAATTCAAGCTGCCGCAAGGCGAGTTGCCGCTGCATATTTTCTTCACCAAACAGCCTTTGCTGTTCTTCGGCACTGAAAAATGCAGACTGGATTTGCATCACCTGATCGTTTAACCGCTGCAGGCTTTCAGAATTTAATGGATGCCGGTTGTCAGGGTTAAGATTGCTCAGTGCCGCCCGATATTGAATGAATCGCTCGAACAAGTCGTTGTCCAGCTGATAAGCCTCCGGCTGTCCGGCATTGTAAGTGTTGAAATGTGTCTTTAGAGTCTCAAGATCTGCCTCGCCAAGTCCCGACAGAAAATAATCAAAAGTATCGCGTGATGAATAAGTGTCTACCTTTGTGTCTTGCTGGGAAGGCACTTGTATAGCGGGTGCATCGGAGGTCATTGGGTAGTAGAAACAGACCGCACTCGCTGCTGCAACTACACCTATGAGTGAAAGTACGGTCTTTTTCATTATTTATAAGCCCTGTAGCTGTAAACGGTTCGCATGCTGGCGGTACAGTGTGGTGGGCGCGGTTTCGAACAAATGCGTAATGCCCAGCAAGCCGTTGATTTCATCAAGATGATTCATCTTATAATCATCACGTATTACTTTGCCCAGGTGCGAACTGCAACGACCCACCAGACCATCATTCGGCTCGTCAAATGCCAGGCCCAGTACAGTCATTGCGGCATCGCTCGGGTCCAGTGCATTGGTGAAATTGCCTGTGCCGCTCCACGAGAAGTAATACACACCATTGTCAGCAACATAGTCCCCTTCACCGCATCGGGTGGTGGGGATGCCTTCCGGATATTTCTGATTAAATGCCAGCGAGCCTTCAGTGGTGAGAGCAGCCAGTGACTCAAGCGGGTCTTGCGGTAATTCACTGCCGCCGGATAAAAGGTTGATCAAGGTGACCAGTCCCTTTGCCAGTTCAACGGCGATGCCTTCCGGCAGAGAGTCTTCCGGTATCGTGCCCCGGACAATATCAGCAATGCGCGAGCCTTTATTCACTCCGCCGATACTGGTTACAGAAGCAACCAGTTCAGGTGCAACTGAAGCGACGTAGCGAGCGGTCGGGCCACCGTGGCTGTGTCCAATCAGGTTCACTTTTTCAGCTCCGCTGATGGCTAGCACATCTTCCACTTGTGCCAATAGCTGCTCACCGCGTAATTCGGTGCTGTTTGTGGCAGAGACCTGAGCGACATAAACGGTCGCGCCGTCCTTGTTCAGTGCGTGTGGGATACCGTAGAAGTAATCGATTCCTGCCAGAGAATCAAAACCAAACAGCCCATGAACCAGTACGATGGGGTATTGGGTTTCGGTATAGCCTTTTCCTGCTACACCGGCAGTGCTACTCCCAGCCTGACAGGTAAAGGTTGCGATACAGCAGATGAAGAAACTGATGAATTGTTTCAATGTAATTCTCCTTATTAGACCTCCGATGAGTTGGAATCATAGTGGCAAAATTCAGCCTTTCCTCACGAATGTTATTTATTTGTGATCTTGGTGTTATTTTTGTTTCATATTTGTATCTTTGTAATGGACTGTCTACCCACAGTCAGCGTGATAGTTTCGGAGTGCTTTCTATCTGTCCTCACTCCACTTAGAATCACTTTGCTCAGTAAACTCTTCGTTGTCTTTAGTTACCAAAAGGAACCTGCCATGACTTCCATTGATGTGGACAAGCTTAAGGCTGATTACCCATTACTTAATCAATTGACTGCTTTGGAGGAAGTGTGCTGGTTTAACCCGGCTGCCACCAGTGTGAGTGAAGCCTTGCCTTACGTAGGTTTAGATGCTCAGGACATTCAGGATGCCAGTGACAGGCTGGCAAGATTTGCGCCTTTTCTGGCAACTGTATTTCCTGAAACGGCAAAGACAAACGGTTTGATTGAGTCTGATCTGGTTGATATCCCTGCGATGAAGCAGTCTCTTGAGGCTTGTTACGGCACTGAGATTGCGGGTCGTTTGATGCTGAAAAAAGACAGCCATCTGCCTATTTCCGGCTCGATCAAAGCGCGGGGCGGTATTTATGAAGTCCTGACACACGCTGAAAAACTGGCGACAAAAGCCGGGTTGCTGTCTGTGTCGGATGATTACAGTAAATTGCATTCGGACGCTTTCAGGGATTTTTTCAGCCAGTACAGTATTGCGGTCAGCTCGACAGGTAATCTGGGGATGTCGATTGGCATTATGAGTGCCAAACTGGGCTTCTCTGTGTCGGTTCACATGTCAGCGGATGCCAGAGAGTGGAAAAAGCAGAAGCTCAGAGATCATGGCGTGAATGTAGTGGAGTATGAACAGGATTATGGCGTTGCGGTAGAAAAAGGGCGCAAAGAATCTGAGAAAGATCCGCGCTGTTTTTTTATTGATGATGAAAATTCCCGTACCTTGTTTCTTGGTTATTCTGTGGCCGGTGAGCGTCTGAAAAAGCAATTTGCAGCGCAGGGGATTGTTGTTGATCATGCGCACCCGCTGTTTGTTTACCTGCCATGTGGCGTCGGGGGCGGGCCGGGTGGCGTTGCCTTTGGATTAAAAATGGCGTTTGGCGATCACGTCCACTGTATTTTTGCTGAACCCACCCATTCACCTTGTATGTTACTGGGTGTGCATACAGGTTTGCACGATGCGATCTCTGTACAGGATATTGGCCTGGATAATTTAACGGCGGCCGATGGGCTTGCAGTAGGCCGGGCGTCTGGTTTTGTCGGGCGGGCTATGGAGAGAATGCTGGACGGGTATTTCACGCTGTCGGATGAGCACATGTACCGTTTATTGGGGCAGTTAGCGCAAAGCGAGGGCATTGAACTGGAGCCGTCTGCCTTGGCGGGTATGCCCGGTCCCGTGCATGTCAGCCGGGACCATGACTATGCTGCTAGCATGCTGTTTGATCAGCAGAAAATGAAAAATGCGACTCATCTTGTCTGGGCAACGGGCGGTGGCATGGTACCACCTGAAGAAATGGCGTCGTATCTTGCCAAATCGGGTGTTGATACTGTGTCTTAAACAGATGAAATCTGAAACGTCAGGGGGCTGGACTCCGCCCCCGGTTGGCCACCTGTCATAGTAATGTCGATGCTGGTCTTATGGTGAATATCAAAGCCTGTCAGACTCATGTTCATATTGATTGGGTGTATGAGTTTTCCTTGTGATGTCCGCAGATCAGCCGCGATATAAAATGTGTCCGTCAGTTGAAACGACGTGTGGCAGTGGATACTTAAAGCATGACCCGCAATGACACGATTATTCTTCAGTAACTGAATGCCTGTATATTTATTGTCGGTGGTTGTCCTCACACTGATAATGTTGGTGTCCTGAGTGATCAGCAGGCCATGTTCGTCGTGATAGGGGAGTTTCTCCAGGGATAGATTTCTGGCAACGCTGTAATTACCATGGTTATCACAGAGCCGGTAACTGTAGTTCGTCTCTATGGTGAAGGGATGACTCCATCTGTACTGGCAGTGCGGTATGACTTTCCATGCAATACATCTTGTATTGTTATTAAGATGATTGCGCTGAAAAATAGTGACACTCGGTAAATGAGTGTTCAATGACAAATTGCGAAAGCAAATATCCGTTTGCATACTTTCCTCCCCCTCTTATTTGAACGGCTGAACGGCTCAGTCGTCACTTTTCAATAAAGCACTGAAGCCCATAATGTAGCCGAGTTCTTCTTTTGAGAATGGTTCGAGACCGTATGTGAAGTGAACCCGAAGAAAAATATCCATGGTATTGCTTTCCAGAGCAATCCATCCTTTCACGGTAAAATCAGAATTGTCTTCATTACTTGAATCAGATTGTGCAACCTGATTACTTTCCGGCTCTGTGTTGGTTTGTTCTGACGTGGCGTCAGCTGTTGTTGTCTCGCTGCTATCAGGCGTAGACTCTGGTTCTGAAGTTGAAGTTGAAGTTTCACTGCTTTTGTCAGAGTCAGAGTCAGCGGAATCGGTCGGCGCTGCAGGGGCAGGAATGTCCATTTGTCCTTGTGCGATCGTTAATGCCGAGGGTGTTCATAGTTCTGTGTCAGCATAAGTCACAGATCCACATATTGATCGACCCTGTTCGGGAAGTGGAGGCT
>NZ_JASJOJ010000088.1:0-10703 GCF_038519165.1 Photobacterium sp. SP02 | reverse complement strand
TGCTATTTACCATACTACTCAGTTGGAACAGGCCGTGCCGAACCAGCTGTATATCGCCGTGGCGCACATTCTGACTTATGTCATGCAGCTCAAAGCTTTCCGTACCGGGAAAGGCGGCAAACCACAAGCATTACCGACTTTTGCGATTCCACGCCACTTACAGTATTAAGGCAGGAGAGAGATCAAACCCATGTTAAACAGGCTACCTAAATTTAACCATTTAAAGCGCAGTTATATCAGCATTCCTGCTGCGCTGCTCATGATACTGGCCATGGTCATGCTGCCCCTGCCTCCTATGCTGCTGGACGCCATGTTCACCTTCAACATAGTGCTGGCTATCATGGTGCTGCTGGTCAGTACCACGGCAAAACGACCACTGGATTTTTCTATCTTCCCGACCATATTGCTGGTCGCGACGCTGCTGCGTCTGACGCTGAACGTGGCGTCAACGCGGGTAGTGCTGCTTGAAGGCCACAACGGCGGCGATGCGGCCGGTAAAGTGATTCAGGCATTTGGTGAAGTGGTGATCGGCGGTAACTATGTCGTCGGTCTGGTGGTCTTTGTCATTCTGATGATCATCAACTTCGTGGTGATTACCAAAGGTGGCGAGCGTATTTCAGAAGTCGCTGCCCGATTTACCCTCGACGCCCTGCCGGGTAAACAAATGGCGATTGATGCCGATTTGAATGCCGGTTTGATCGATCAGGAACGCGCCAAACTGCGCCGGAAAGAAGTCGCCAATGAAGCGGATTTCTACGGCTCGATGGACGGTGCGTCAAAATTCGTCCGTGGCGATGCCATCGCCGGCCTGCTGATTCTGTTCATCAATATTATTGGTGGTGTCAGTATCGGCGTATTCGAATACGATATGACGGGCGCAGATGCGTTCAAGACCTTTGCCTTGCTGACTATCGGTGACGGTCTGGTTGCACAGATCCCGTCCCTGCTGCTGGCCACCTCAGCGGCGATTATCGTGACGCGCATCAATGACAGCGATGATGACATGGCTGAGTCGATGCGCAGTCAGCTGCTCGCTTCCCCGACCACTTTGTTTACTGCCGCCACGATTATGGCGATTGTCGGCAGTGTGCCGGGTATGCCGCATCTGGCATTTTACGCCTTCGCTGCCGTCCTGGCCTATTCGGGCTGGCGGCAGCTCAAATCACCCACCCATGATGATCAGCTGGAACAGGTTGAACAACTTGGCTACGCCATGCGCCGTGAAAGCGAGCAGGTGCTGGCCTGGGATGATATTCCGCATGTTCAGAGCCTGTCGCTGCACCTGGGTTTCCGCCTGGTTCATCTGGTCAATAAAGATCAGGGCGCGCCGCTGTCGCAGCGGATCCGGGGGATTCGTAAAACCCTGTCCGAGCAAGTGGGTTATCTGCTGCCTGAAGTCAGCATTCAGGACAACCTCAGCCTGCGGCCAAACCAGTACACCATCGCCGTACAGGGTGAGATAGTCGAACAGGGTGAAATTGAACCGGATCGCCTGATGGCCATTGCTGTGGGTGAAACCTACGGTGATATTGACGGCATCCTGGGGACTGACCCGGCCTATCAGTTACCGGCGGTCTGGATTGAGCCCGGCGACAAAGCCAAGGCACTGAATATGGGTTATCAGGTCATTGATGACGCTACCGTCATCGCCACGCACCTGAGTAAGGTAATGAAAAACAACCTGGCCGATTTGTTCACCCACGACGATGTCGACAACATGATCCACCGCTTGTCGCTGCAGGCACCGAAACTGGCCGAGGCGCTGGGCAATGTCATGACACCGGCTCAGCAACTCAAGGTGTTCCGTCACTTGCTGCAGGATCAGGTGCCGGTCAAAGATATCCGCACCATCGCCAACACCATGCTCGACAGTGCAGAAAATACCAAAGATCCGATTCTGCTGGCCGCCGATGTGCGCTGCAGCTTACGCCGCACTTTAGTCAACCTGATCAACGGTGACCGCAAAGATCTGAACGTGTACACCTTGTCTGATGATCTGGAGCAAATTTTGCTGAAATCTCTGCAGCAAGCACAGTCAAACGGCCAGGCCATGCTGGACAGTTTTCCGGTTGAGCCCAATATTCTGCAGCAATTCCAGCAAAACCTGCCATTAGTCAAACAGCAGCTTAAGCAGCAAAATCTGCCTCCGGTTCTGCTGGTGATGCCACAACTTCGGCCACTTCTGTCACGTTATGCGCGTACATTTGCACAAGGTCTGGCGGTCTTGTCTTATAATGAGATTCCAGAACACAAGCAAATCAATGTGGTAGGAAACCTTGGCTAAGTTGTTTACCGATGCCGCGTTAGGCGAGCATGCACGCGGGCTGCTGATTCAGGCAGCCCAGACTCCGGATGATCACATTCTGCTTGAGGCCATGCAGCACAATGATATACGTCATGTCTGCCAGCCGATAAGACACACAGAAACCAACGAGGTCACATTCCAGCACCTCACTTTACGGTTCGGCAGCAATAACGAGCAGAGTGTCTACCGTTTCGATCTGTCTGAAGAGATGCGTTATGCACTGGATCTGTTCGGGCTGCTACTGGCTGTCAGGCACATTAAATTTCAGCAGGAAACCATCCACGCCAGCCTGATTAATCCGTTAGTTGTGCCCCTGCAGGTGGAAACCTTACTGAAATGGGAACCCGGCCAGCATTTTTTGTCTTCCCTGTTTGAACATCATAGCCAGGCGATGCAGGACGTCGTGCCCTGTATTCAGCTTTTCCAGTCCGGTTTAGATTCAGAGCAACTGGGCCAATTGCTGGGCTGGTTACACGATGTTTGTCCGGCTTACTGGGTGGATATCAGGCTGCCAACCGCCTATCTCCCTTTGCTGGAGAGGTATTCGCCTGCTGCTATCAAAATAGCCCAGTTCAATGAAGACACAACCTTTAAGCAAGGCCTCCTGCCGGTCATCCGCTTTTTGAAACAGTGCCATGTCGAGTTTGTCGCCGGACGCGTGGCCACTCAATACGATCTGGTCCGTTTCCGTCGACTTGGCGCGGGTTATTATTTCGGGTACATCAGCGATATACCCACCTCCTTCTCCGCGCCGAGAAAATTTAAACTCGTTAAATAGTCTCTCAACACTTTTATGTACAAAGCTAATATTTACAACGCCAGCACTTCAGCTGGCGTTTTGCTTTCTGTCGTTACCCGCCAAATATTGAATCTCGATCACAACTCTTTGCTACCTCTTTACCTGGCTCTTTTCTGTCTTTACGTAATCCTTCACTCATTCAGGTGTAGACCATTTACTCTAACCAGCACCTAAGCTGATTATTTCATTGCCAGGTTTAATAAAATTGAAACCTCACACCATGGCTTTTACAGCTGAAAACGGTGAATTTAGCAAATTTTTCAAAATTTATTTTAGCATTCCATATAAAAATCAAGTTATTGATTTTTAATAAATTTATCTCATTGTAACCAGGTAAAAAACCGCTAAACATCAAGATAAAATCATTTTTTTTCACTTTTCTGATTAATGTTCTCAGAGCCTCTTCCGCCTCATATTAGCGAGTAGGAATAACGGCCACACAGAACAACAAACTGATTTGTGTGCCGATATAAACCAATATAAAGAAGCAATACTTAGGAGAATTTTCATGGCTCTATCAATGCACACCAACTACGCATCTCTGGTTACGCAAAACACCCTGAACGGCACAGGCAACATGCTGAACACGGCCATGGAGCGTCTGGCGACTGGCTACCGTATCAACTCTGCTGCTGATGATGCTGCTGGTCTGCAAATCGCAAGCCGCCTGGAATCTCAAACTCGCGGCATGTCTGTTGCAATGCGCAACTCTCAGGACGGCATCTCTATGATGCAAACGACTGAAGGTGCACTGGACGAAGCAAGTAACATCCTGTACCGCATGAACGACCTGGCTACTCAGGCAGCGAACGGTACTAACTCAGTAAACGACCAGGAAGCTCTGTACGCAGAATTCACTGAACTGACCAGCGAGCTGGGCAGCGTAATGGCCAACACTAAGTACGCTGGTGAAACTGTGTTTGACGCAGCCGGTGTGAAAGGCGGCGGTATCGTACTGCAAATCGGTGGTTCTTCTGCTGAGACTCTGGACTTCGCTACTTCTATCGACGGTAAAGTTGGCGCAGCAGTAACTATGCTGGAAGCTGGCGGTACTATCGCTTCTCTGGGTACCTTTGGTGACACAGGCGCAACTGTAGCGGCTAACCAAACTGCTGCACAGACTGCAATGGACACTATCCAGACTTCTCTGGACACCATCGGTGGCGCACGTGCTGCTCTGGGTGCGAACATCAACCGCCTGGAACACACCATCACTAACCTGGGCAACATGGTTGAGAACACCTCTGCTGCGAAAGGCCGTATCATGGATGCTGATTTCGCTGTTGAAACCTCTAACATGACTAAGAACCAGATGCTGATGCAAGCCGGTACTTCTGTACTGTCTCAAACTAACCAGCTGTCTGGCATGGCAATGTCTCTGCTGCGCTAATCAACTGATTAGTCTCAGATACCTAGTCAAAGTCACTCCAATGTTCAAAGCCCCGATTTTCGGGGCTTTTTTTCGTCCCACCCCTGAATACTCCACCCTGAATGATGTTGGCGCTTTCCCCTTCTATAAGGACAGACATATTAAGCAGCAGATCCATTCTTATCAGGACAGGCACATCATTCTCAAATCCTATAAGGACAGACACGTGAGCACCTCTCCTACAAGAGCCTCCTACTAGGACAGGCACATTAAGAAAAAAACAACTCCATCAATTTCATGTTTTTCATACTTGGCCCGAAATTCTGAACTTATCCCTTTCGTCTGCGCTCAAACACAGATACTGTGAATCCATCCAGTACAACTCAATCATTACCAATGACAACAGCACGCAGCCAACTCATTAGTGTAGAAGCAACGCCCTATTACCATTGTGTTTCACGCTGTGTTCGGCGTTCATTTCTGTGCGGGTATGACAAACTTACCCAAACCAGCTATGAACACAGGCGGGGGTGGGTCGAGAAACGGTTAAAACGAATTGCCACCGTATTCTGCGTGGATGTTTGTGCTTACGCCATCATGAGCAACCATTATCATGTCGTTCTGCATATCAACAAAGATCAGGCCCATCGCTTATCGAATCACGAAGTCGTTGAGCGCTGGCTCACCTTACATCGTGCTCCCGTGCTGATTCAGCGATTCTTAAAAAGCGAAAGCTTATCCGATGCCGAACAAAATGCTTGCTTGACCATCATCCAGACCTGGCGGGAAAGACTCTGTTCCATCAGCTGGTTCATGCGCCTGCTGAATCAATACATAGCAAGTGAAGCTAATCGTGAAGATAACTGCACCGGCCACTTTTGGGAAGGACGTTTCAAAAGCCAGGCATTACTGGATGAAAAAGCCCTGGCTGCTGCTATGGCATACGTTGATCTAAACCCCATACGAGCCGGTATTGCAGACACACCAGAAACCTCCAACTTCACTTCGGTGAAAGCTCGTATAAAATCGCTTCGCAAAAATCAGGTGACAGCCCCACCGCTTTTCCCCTTCGCCGATAATCCGCGAAACAATATGCCGGAAAGACTGCCATTTCACCTGGCAGATTATCTTGAACTGGTTGAATGGACGGGACAACAAATCAGAGGAGATAAGCCCGGACATATACAATCAACTCAGCTTCCTATCCTTGAACGACTTGGTATTGAGGCTGATTCATGGCTAAATATTTGTACAAACATAAAAAAATGTACACTCGTTGGCTCCGCCGCTGCAATTCAAACAGCATTACCCCAGTTTAACCGGCAACGGCGAACCGCCTTGCAAATTCCTTAATCCCTACACTGTACCCTCTGCACACAACACGCTGAATGTCATGCGTTCGCCCCCACTCTCGTGAAAGTCAGACCGGAGACAGAAAAGCCGCTGCTGGTATCAAAAATACTGTAAATCAATCTTATTAAGATGATATAAACAGCAAATTCGGTGATATCAGACACAAAGCACACTACCTTTTTCTGGCCAATGACCCAAAGTGACTGTCCTTTCAACACGACTTTCGCTCCGATTTAAAGGCGACTGTCCCTTTAAGTCTAAGTCTGCATAGCTCGCAAAATCGAAATCTAATCTCAGCCTATTTCAACAATATTTTTCTCCATATCTACCCGAAATTTCTGCCCATAACGTCAGTTAAACGCCGTAACTAAGCAGTTCATCATGAATTTTCCGTTCATCTCCGGTGCCAAGTACTTTATTGATAGGTTTATGACAACTTTACGTTACACATTGATGCAAAAGGATAATTTCGCTTTCTATCCAAACTGGCCTACGTTTTGTTGGTTTAATAAAAATCTCCAGGGAGGAGAATATGAAAAACACAACAAGGTTTTTGGCTTTACTCATTTCAGCTGTCTGCAGCCAGGCTTATGCCGAAGACAAAGTCTGGATATCCATCGGGTCGGATGCCAGCCAGACGGTGAAATCTGTCATGCAGCACAAAGCACAAGCTTTATTACCAGAGTCATTGGCCAGCAGCGGACCAGTGTGGGTAGGACAAGTGGATTACAGCCAGCTGGCTGAGTTATCGCACCACATGCACGAAGACCATCAGCGCTGCGGCGGTTACATGGTCCATTCCTCAGCAGAAAGTGCCATTGCCGCCAGCAATATGCCGCAGTCACTCGCGTTTTTTCCGATCCCTGATATCAGCCAGCAAGACACAGTCAACGCCTGGTTACCTCAGGTAAGTTCACAGGCCATTACCGGCACAATCAGTTCACTGACCAGCTTCATCAACCGTTTTTATACCACCACTTCCGGTGCGCAGGCATCTGACTGGCTGGCCAGTGAATGGCGTTCGCTGAGCGCGTCACTGCCCAACGCCAGCGTTAAGCAAGTTTCGCACTTTGGTTACAACCAGAAATCTGTCGTATTCACAATAACAGGATCAGAAAAACCGGATGAATGGATCGTACTGGGCGGTCACCTGGACTCCACCATCGGCTCTCACACCAATGAGCAGAGTATTGCGCCCGGCGCCGATGACGATGCATCCGGCATTGCCAGCGTAACGGAAATTATTCGCGTGCTGTCAGAAAACAATTTCCAGCCTAAACGCAGCATTGCCGTTATGGCTTATGCTGCGGAAGAAGTCGGATTACGTGGCTCTCAGGATCTGGCCAACCAATATAAAGCGGAAGGCAAAAAGGTTATCTCTGCTCTGCAGCTGGACATGACCAACTACAAAGGCTCGGTGGAAGATATTGTGTTTATCACAGATTACACAGACAGCAATCTGACCACCTTTCTCAGCCAGCTGCTTGATGAATACCTGCCAAGTTTAACCTACGGGTTCGACACCTGCGGCTATGCCTGTTCAGATCACGCTTCATGGCATAAAGCCGGGTTTTCTGCAGCTATGCCCTTTGAAGCGAAATTCAATGACTACAACCCGATGATCCACACGCCGAACGACACGCTGCAGAACTCAGATCCGACAGGTTCTCATGCGGTCAAGTTCACCAAGCTGGGCCTTGCCTACGCCATTGAAATGGCCAATGCCACAGGCGGAACCCCGCCGCCGACAGGTAACGTGCTCAAAGATGGCGTACCGGTTAACGGATTGTCCGGTGCAACCGGCAGTCAAGTGCGGTATAGCTTCGAGCTGCCGGCGCAGAAAACACTGCAGATCAGCACATCCGGTGGTTCGGGGGATGTTGATCTCTATGTGTCATTTGGCTCGGAGGCCAGCAAACAAAACTGGGATTGCCGACCGTACCGCAACGGGAATAACGAAGTCTGTACCTTTGCCGGGGCAACACCGGGCACATACTCCATTATGCTGGACGGCTATCGCCAATTCTCTGGTGTAACACTTGAGGCGTCAACTCAGTAGTCTGCGCTGACCCACCAGCACCAGGGGATGTTTCCCCTGACATTTTAACCGCACCAAAATTACCGGAAACCCCCGGGTTTCCGGTTCTTTATCGTTAACTCTCTCCCCATCCCTGATTTCCCGCTGCGCTTCTTAATGACCCCAACCGATTCGCCGCCCTACTTCATAGGGGTTGTTGCATAGGTCACAAGGTGATCTTGCAAAGCGAATTGGCTTTACCTGTCTATTTTCTGCTGAAACGGAACAGTTTCCGTCTGGAAGCAATCACTGTCAGACGGAAGATAAAGCGGAAACCTGATCGGAAATCTTGCTTCCGCTTTGTGAGGGAAAACCATGACAACCCTAATTATTTCAATCAATTAAGACAGTGGCACACTAATTGCTTTAGTAGTCATAAATATAGGAGTTTTTCCATGAGTTCCATCGATCCGATCAGTATGGCAACACAGCTGGCCACCTATGAGGTTCAGCCGTTTCAGCAACGTTTTCAGACTCAGGCTGATAAGTACCAAAGCCAGATTTCTGCCTACGGCAAGATTGAAACAGCCTTACGGACATTCCGCAGCGCAGTAGAAGACATGAACGGTCTGAATGACAGCGTGGTAAAAAACGGTGCCACTTTCTCGCAGGAAGGCAACATCAGTGCCAATGTCAATGCCAGCGCACTGGCGGGTGAGTACCAGGTCTTTGTCGAACAAATCGCGACCTCTCATCAGATGGGCGTTGATCTGGGCGCAGGCACCACAGCCGACACCGCGATTCCGGCAGCAGGCAGCATGGTCATCTCTATGGATGGCAATACCATGACGCTTGATCTGGCGACCGTAGACACAGACAACGACGGCACAACCACCCTTCAGGAACTGGCCGCCGCCATCAACAATGATGAAAACAACCCGGGTGTGAACGCCTCACTGGTGCGCGCCAACGGTGAAACCCACTTCATGTTGTCCGGCAAGGAAACCGGTGTCGCCAATACAGTGTCCGTCAACGTAACGGGTACAGGTGATGCCAACTTCGAAAATGCCTTTGCCAACAGCACGGATATCAGCACACCGAAAGATGCGGTGATCTGGCTGGGTGCGGAAGGCACCGGCCTGAAACTGACCAACAGCTCCAACACCTTTGAAGGTGTGATTGACGGCGTTGATCTGACCGTTTCTAAAGCACAGGCCAGTGGTGACCAGCCCGTCGGTATTACTGTGGGTTCTGATAAAGAAGCCACCAAAGAGCAACTGAACAAAATGGTCGATGCGTATAACGCGCTGATGTCTGAAATCAACAAATACACCAAAGTCGGCTCAAAAGACGAAAAACGTGGCCCATTGGCCGGTGACGGGACTATCCGTTCTCTGGAAAACCAGATCAGCAATATTTTCCGTCAGTCTTACAACGGCCAGAGCCTGTATTCAGTGGGTGTCAGTATTGACCGAACCGGCAAGCTGGCTATTGACAATGACAAGTTCGAAGCCGCCCAGGCCGCCGATCCGGCAGCACTGAACGAGATGTTCAACGGCACCGATCAGCTGTTCGACTCGCTCGAAGCAACGGTAAAGCCTTATCTGTCGTTCTCTGATGGCGTCTTCACAAGCCGCAAAGACAGCCTTCAGCAAAGTATCAGCCGTATTGACGACAAAATGTCCAATCTGGAGCGCAAGTACCAGATGTCTTACGACCGTTATCTCGCCCAGTTCACTCAAATGAACCAGCTGATGACACAAATGCAGCAAACAAGCGGATTATTCGCGATTTAAAGGAGTTAACTCATGCTAATGCAAAACTCGGGCTTTGATTCGTATCAAAGCGTCGATCTGGATGCCCAGGCCGCATCAGCAAACCCTCACCAACTGGTGATCATGCTGATTGACGGCCTGCTGGATGAAGTCGTCCGGGTCAAAGGTCATATCGAATCCAAACGTCTGGAAGCCAAAGGGAAAGGCATCAGTAAGTGCATGAACATCCTGATTGGCCTCGACAGTGCGCTGGATGTAGAAGCAGGTGGCGAACTGGCCGCCAATCTTCACGACCTTTACGAGTTTTGCATCAGCGAGCTCTTTAAGGCCAGTTCCCAGAACAAAGTCGAACACCTGACGACGGTAGAAAAAGTCATGACTAACGTCCGTGAGGGATGGGAAGGTTTTGGTCAGCATGCCTAACATCACAGTGAGCCAGCTTGTGGCTCTCAGGCAGCATCTTGACCGCACCGTGACTGATAGCGACTGGGATCGCCTTCAGCAGCTTGATCAGACGTTACAAAAAGTACTGCGGAATCTGAAAGGCACACAGCTGACTGAAGATTATCTTCAGGCGCTTGCCCATCTGAAAAGCAGTCATCAGACAGCCATCGCTGCGGTCAATGCAGCGAAAGAAAAGTTACAGCAAGACATGAATGCCGTCGGTGAAGGAAAAGAAGGACTTCTGGCATATCAAATGGCCATGAATATGGAGCTTTAATGAACACTATCGTCTCACATTCCAAACTGGCTAACAGTGACAGCGAGTCGGCGGACATGCTTTCCGGCAAAGTCAAACCGTCCAATGATGGCACTGCCTCCAACTTCAGTGACACGCTGCAATCCAATGCCGCCACTGACAAACAGGAAGCAGCCATTACTGAGACCTCTTACACGGCCGACGCTGCCGAACTGTCAGAATCACAGCAAGACAGCAATCCGGCACTGTCTCCGGCAGCAGCGGCAGACATCATTGCCAATCTGCTGGCGCAGGCCGAAAAGCAGCTGGGAGCAAGCTCGGCAACAGTGTCATCCTCAAGCATTCTGCGCAGACGCCTTTGTGCGCTGAGCGGCTGAAATCGGCG
>NZ_JASJOJ010000087.1:0-11409 GCF_038519165.1 Photobacterium sp. SP02 | reverse complement strand
CTAAAATACTCATTTATTCGCAGCCCTCCAAATAACACCTGAAACAACAAATGCTTTGCCTCGCTCTATACTGACAGGGCGATTGTTTATCGTCAGGAAAAAGGCTTTGCTCACCAGCAGGTGGCCTTGTCTGTTGGCATTCAGCAAATGGTGGAGTCTGAAGCCGCCGGGGTAATGTTCAGTTTAGATACTGAAAATGGGTTTCCCGATGTCGTGATCATCAATGGTGCGTGGGGGCTTGGGGAAACTATCGTTAAGGGGAGCGTCACACCTGATCGTTTCATGGTTTACAAGCCGCTTCTGGAAAAACCTGGCAAGCGCCCTATCATCGAAAAGCAACCCGGCAATAAACAACTTAAGATGATTTATGCATCCCGACATCACAAAGATGATCCGGGCAACGGCCAGACTGTCGTGCTTGCGACTACCGAGCAAGAACGCTGCGCATTGGTCCTGTCTGATGATGAAATTTTGCAACTGGCTCGTTGGGCCGTGATCGTTGAGCGCCATTACGGTTGTGCTATGGATATGGAATGGGCGAAAGACAGTCAGGGGCTTTATCTGGTCCAGGCCCGACCTGAAACCGTGGAATCACAGAAAAAACAAGCCGTGCTGGTGAACTACAGTCTGAAAGAAAAATCAACCCTGTTACTGGAAGGCGCCAGCGTCGGTAGCGCGATCGCCACCGGTCAGGTCTTTCTGATCAACGATCCGCACCAGACCGATCAATTTCCGCAAGGCGCCATTCTGGTCACCGAAAGGACAGATCCAGACTGGGTGCCTTTGATGCGAAAAGCCGCAGGGATCATCACAGATACCGGCGGCCCGACCAGCCATGCTGCTATCGTCAGCCGAGAACTGAAAGTACCGGCCATTGTGGGTACTGAGCATGCAACCCGAAGCCTGACCGACGGACAAGCGATCACATTAAGCTGTGCCGGTGGGACTGTCGGGCAAGTGTACGAAGGCATCTTACGTTATGACACCCAGCAGGTGAACCTGGATGAGATTCCGCGTACCCAGACTGCTGTAATGATTAACGCAGCCATGCCAGATGGTGTCTTCCGCTGGTGGCAGTTACCGGTTGACGGGATCGGTCTGACCCGGATCGAATTCATGATTTCAAGCCAGATCAGAGTCCACCCTATGGCACTGCTCCACCCCGAAAAAGTGACAGACCCAGCGGTTCGCCAAACGATCAACCAACTGACCCAAGGCTATGCTTACCCGCCGGATTACTTCATCCATCATCTGGCAATGGGTGTTGGGAAAATTGCAGCCTCACAATACCCGAAGCCTGTCATTGTCAGAATGTCAGACTTTAAATCCAATGAATATCGGGGCCTGCTGGGCGGTGAATTTTTCGAACTCCACGAAGAAAATCCAATGCTGGGCCTGCGTGGGGCTTCACGCTATTACCATCCGCTGTATCGTGAAGCGTTTAAACTGGAGTGCCAGGCCATCGTAAAAGCTCGCCAGGAGATGGGCTTCGATAACATCATAGTGATGATCCCGTTCTGCCGCACAACCGGTGAAGCCGATAAAGTGTTGGATGTTATGGCTGAAGCAGGACTGAAACGTGGTGAAAACGGTCTGCAAGTGTATGTGATGTGCGAGATCCCCTCGAACGTTATTCTCGCAGACCGGTTTGCACAACGCTTTGACGGTTTCTCAATCGGCACCAACGATCTCACCCAGTTAGTTCTGGGAATAGATCGTGATTCAGCCGAACTGAAACCATTATTTGATGCAAGGGACGATGCAGTAAAAGAGATGATCGCTCAGGTGATCACTGTCGCGCACCAGAATGGCTGTAAGGTTGGGATCTGTGGCCAGGCGCCGTCAGATTACCCGGAATTTGCCGAGTTTCTGGTAAATTGCGGGATCGATTCGATCTCTCTGAACCCCGACTCTTTCGCCAAAGGGTGCCAGCAAATCGCGCTGGCAGAACTCAAATACCCAATTAATACTGCCGGTCACGAATAACCCGCTGGGATGTACTGTTTCAGGTCATCCCAGCGAAACGTGGGACCATCGGAACACACATACTTGTCCTTCAGGTAACAGTGCCCACAGGTTCGGACCCCGCAGTGCATGCGGCGCTCAATCGACAGATAAATAGCCTGTTCAGACACCCCGCTGGCGACCAGATATTTAGCCACCGCAAACATCATGGCTTGCGGGCCAGCCAGCAGCACCACATCCGGGCCTTGAGCAAACTGACCCAGCACAGTGGGCAGAATATCGACCGGGGTACCGCCGGATTCATTTTCGCGCGGCTCGGTGTCACCGTCCTCAATCATATTGAAAACCGGGATGATCTGCTGCCAATACCGGCGTTCCGGCGTCAACATCTTCAACTGACGATTACGGGCCCCGTACACCGCCATCAGTTGGGTGTAATTTTGTTGTTCAATGAGCTGATTCACCACTCCGACCAAAGGTGCCAGGCCGCAGCCGCCGCCGACAACAAGCACCCTTTTATTGCACACTTTATCCATCGGCCAGCCTTTACCATAGGGCCCTTTGGCCCCCAGGATCTGCCCGGCTTTGAGCTCAAACAAGGCTGAAGTCACACTGCCAATTTTTCGGACCAGCGCCCGAAAATTCCCATGTTGATCAGGAAGCTGTGTAAAAGTGAACGGCGCTTCACCCACAGAAGGCAGACATAGCATGAAGAACTGTCCTGTCTTTGCCTTCATCCAGTTATCCTGTGCCTTCGTGGTCTGAGATGCCGTATTTAGCAGACGAAAGGTAAAATGGCGGGCATGCTCACCATCATCATAAAAGTCGATCAGACGAACAGCTGTTGGCGTGAGACTATGCATCTTTCACTATCCTTTTCATGACCGAATGCACCCCGATAACACCCGGACAAGTCTGCTCACACCGCCCACAGCCGACACAGCCATACCGCCCAAATTCTGGCAAAAAATCATCACTGAATTTGTGGTACCAAAAGCGCTTCACCCGCTCACCGGCCTGCTCTGCGGGATTATGCAAACTGGCCTCACGCTGAAACCCTTCGTACAAACACGAATCCCAGAAGCGCACCTGCCGGGCCTGGGTCGTCGGCAGCTTATCAGGAGCGTCTTGCGACACAGCCTGATTTTGTGTGCCGTAACAAGAGCAGGTCGGACACAAGGTGGTGCAGCCGGAACAAGCAATGCACTGAATGGCGACCTGCTGCCAGAACGCATCCGACGCTTGGCCACGGTTCAGTTTTTCAATACCTTCCAGAATATAAGAATGATCGTCGAACTCATGCTCGCACTGGGTCAGGTTGTCCGATCGCAAATTTTTAGCATGACTTGTCGCAGGTGTCAGTGCCAGGCCTTGCAGTGCGGCACGGCCTGGTTCCGTCACCACAATCAATAACCAGCTATCATCGTCAAGTGGATGCAAAATCAGATCGGCCGTGGTATCTCTGACCCCCGGCCCGGCATCGACCAGATTGCAAAAACCATTCTGGCAAGGATGAACACAATCCATGCCGACCAGTAAGGCTTGCTGTCGCCGGGCCTGATAATAAGGATCCTGGTCAAAAAAGATGTCCTGATAGTGAATCGCCATCAGATCGCAGCTCTGAACCCCGAACAATACAAAAGGTTCTGGTTTCGGTATGGTTTCACGAAAAAACTGACCATCGAAGATATATAAGGTCTCCTGTTCGGCAAAGAAAAAGCTTTTGGCTGAACTCAACGGCCGCTGCTGACTCAGTGCCGGAAAGGGGGGCTGCGCTTGATGCTGCCAATGCGCGTCACCATGGTTATCGACCACCTGATACAACTGGCGGCTCTGGGATAAGTGCTCTTGCAGTTGCTGAAGCGAGTGAAGCATATACTGCTGCATGTTACTGCCCCTCCAATAAGCGATCGATATCTTTAGGCTCCTGCCCCGGTGGTAATGGCACCACAGACACGGCACATGCTTTCAGCTCAGGCATTTTCGTGATTGGATCCTGCGCGGTATTCGTCAGTTGGTTCGACGGGGCTTCTTTGAAATGGTATGGCATTGACACCAGGCCCGGTGGGACATCATCGGTGATCATGGCGCGAGTTTCCACATAGCCCCGGCGAGAGCGGATGCCTACCGGCGAGTAACGCTGAATATTCAGTGCCCTGGCATCTTCCGGGTTGATGAAGAGTAGTCCCGCAGGCGTTTCCCGTTCCAGCAAAGGAGATTTTCGGGTCATAGACCCGCAGCCGTAGTGACAAGAGAGCCGGTTCGTGGTCAGGATGAGCGGATATTGTTCGTCGGTCTTTTCATCAATATCAATCTGGTGTACCGGGATCAATCTTGCCTTACCGATAGGAAAAGTCGTTTGATGTAAGATAGCCGTTCCTTGTGGGGCATCCTGGTTGCAGGGCCACTGTAAACCATGAGCCAGCTCAATCCCTGAATAGGTCATTCCCTGATAAGAGGGTGTCAGCGAGGCCATCTCATCGAACACAGCCTCGCTGTTGGTCCAGCTGAGCGCATGGCTGCCCAATGCCTCAGCCAATGCCTTCAACCACTGCCAGTCGCCCATAGCTAAACCCGGTGGCTGCACAGCCTGAGCAATATGCTGTACCCGCCGCTCGCAGTTGGTAAAAGAACCTTCTTTTTCCGCAAAAGATGCTGCTGGCAAAATGTAATCTGCCAGCTTGGCTGTCTCCGTCATAGTCAATTCAGCAACCACCAGCAGATCCATTTTCTTCATGGCAGCGCGAACATGATTCTGGTCCGGATCGGTCACCACGGGATCTTCGCCGAATATAATCAGGCCACGAAACTCACCGGCCAGTGCCGCTTTGGTCATACCCAGCGACGTCAGCCCTGGTCGGGTTGCAACCTGCTCTCCCCAGGCTTGCGCAAACTTGCCTTGCGCAGAAATATCATCAACCGCCTGATAACCCGGATACACATTCGGCAGGCAGCCCATATCGCATGCGCCCTGCACATTATTCTGCCCACGCAACGGGTTGATACCTGTACCGGGACGGCCAATCTGACCACAAACCAAAGCCAGATTAGACAGCGCAATCACATTCTGAGTCCCGCTGACAAACTGGGTGATCCCCATGCCGTACAAAATCATGGCACTTTTCGCCCGGCCATAGAGTTCCGCGACTTGCCGGATCTGAGCGGCGGCAACGCCGGTGCCCGACTCAGCCAGCTCAGGGATGATTGTCTCCACACTACGCGCCAGGGCATCAAAACCCTCACAGCGCTGACTGATGAAAGACGCGTCATACAGCTTTTGCTTGATCAGAACATGCAACATCGCATTGATGAGCGCGATGTTGCTGCCCGGTTTCAGCTGAAGATGCACATCCGCCATTTTGGCCAGCCGGGTCACTCTGGGATCAATGACCACCAATTTTGCCCCTCGCTGCCGGGCTTCAATAATCTGCCCGCCGAAAACGCTGTGATTCTCCGTCGGATCCGCACCGATCACGACAATCAGCTCGGTGTCGAAAATATCTTTGGTGCTATTGGTCATCGCACCGGAGCCTAAGGTTTGTTTCAGCCCGGCAACCGTGGGGCTATGGCAAATACGGGCACAATGATCGATATTGTTGGTCTTCAGGACGGCTCTGGCAAATTTCTGAGCGGCATAGTTGTCTTCATTGGTTGCACGTGCGCTGCTGATAACCCCCACAGCATCAGGGCCGGACTCAGCCTGAATATCCCTTATCGCCTCACTGATATCATTCAGTGCCTCATCCCAACTGATGGGATAAAAGCGATCATGAATCCGTTTCAGCGGCTCAGTAATCCGGTTGTCAGGACGAATGGCATAGGCTGTGCTCCAGCCTTTTTCACACAGCTTGCCGCGACTCACAGGGTGACTTCGCTGTGGTTCAACCCCGGTCAGGTTACCGTGTTCATCAATTTTCAGATTGATCCCGCAGCCGACACCACAAAAAGGACAGACTGTTTTCACTATTGAAGAAGCCATTACCATCCACAATCAATCGGCGGGTTCTGGCTTCAGTATAGCAAGCCAGCACAGAGCGGATTGATGCTGCTACAATCTTTGTCTCATGAAAACAAATTACGGTTTATCCGGGCCAGATGTCGGCTTTCTGAGGTAAATCACGTAATACACCAAGCCAACCAGGACACTCCCGCCGAGCAAATTTCCCAGAATGACAGGGATCAGATTACTGATCAGGCCCTGCCAGCCCACCGAACCGGCGACTGTACCCGTGTCGGAAAATGCCTGTATTAACATGGCTAATGGAATGAAGAACATATTCGCAATACTGTGCTCAAAACCCGCCGCGACGAAAGCGGAAATCGGAAAAACAATCGCGACCGCTTTATCAATGACACTCCGCCCGGCCATTGCCATCCAGATCGCCATACAAACCAGAATGTTACACAACACACCTCTGAAAAATGCGCTCCAGAACGGTAAGCTGCATTTTGTTTCAGCAATCTGCAGATAACGCTCTGCAATGACCCCTTGATTCAATTCTGTATGTCCCGATACATACACCAGGACGGCCAGTCCCGCCGCCCCGATAAAGTTTGCACCGCATACCACCAGCCAATTCTTCAGCAGCTCAGCCGTTGAAATCTTTTTATCGGCCCAGGCCATCGCCAGTAAGTTATTTCCGGTAAACAACTCAGCCCCGGCGACCACTACCAGCAACAATCCCAGCGAGAATGCAATCCCCCCTAACATCTGACTGGTGCCAAAACCCAGACTCGCGTCAGACTTGATTATCACAAAATACAAGGCCCCCAAGCCAATAAAGGCCCCCGCCAGAATGCCCAGCATGACCATAGACAACAACGGCAGGCGGGCTTTTATCACGCCTATACTGTCCACTTTTTCAGCGATTTGCTTTGGTGAAAAGGCATCAAACCCAAAAAGATCAGCCATGGTTCACTCCGGTCAAAAATGCTCGGTCAAACAAGCTAAGCGGAAGCAGAAGAGGTCGAATATGTCACTTATCCACCTGAAACTGGGGCGCTTTAAGGCGAATTTGTCATGGGTAAGTGTAGTACAGAGGGGAAATATGACGTTAAGCGAGGCCGTACTCAAACGGTGCCAGGGTGATAAGTCAACCTTTATCATTCTGCGCCAGCAAAAGCTCCGCTTTCATTGATCCTGAAAAGCGCCTTCTTCCTTCAGAAGGCGCTGTTATTCCATCTCCAGACTTTCAGGCGCTATTTCGCGGACAGTTTATCCGCCAGATCCTGTGCCAGTGCAACCATGGTCAGTGTCGGGTTCCAGGAACCACCCTGCGGCCAGAGTGCGCCGCCGGTAACGTACACATTGCTGGCGCCTTTGAACCGGTAGTCTAAATCAACCGGGGCGTCCGGCTGAGTGCCGATATGCAGGGTTGAACTTTCATGCACCGGCGCATCCACCCTGATTGCAGCTTGTGCGGGACGTGCCGTCTGCCAGTCGCCTTCATCCGGCGCGCCATGCCAGTATTGCACGGCATCCCGGCCTTTCGGAGAGAGCACGGTTTCCAGAATATTGAACGTCGCTTCGTCCATCGCCGTCCAGGTTTGTTTGTCTTTGCCGTTTTCTTCGATCTGCAGCAGGGAGTTGGTTGTAATATTCGAATCATCGCTGTTTTGCAGGAACCAGCTGCCCGGGTTGGTGTAATCCAGCTCTCCCAGCACGGCACAGACAAAAACAACATGATCTTTTGAGGACAGCAGCTGCGCCATAGAAGCTGTCGCCACGACATCCGGCATATAACGCAATGCTGTGGGCGAATTCACGACCGGGTTTTCATCCCACAAGGCAGACAGCTGGATATGGAATTGCTGCTCATAACTGTTATTCGCAATACCGGCCACGTAGCAGGCCCCCAGTTCCAGGCGACCCAGGTCGGCAGCCGGATCCAAGTCGGCCTTTGGCACGCGCGCGACAATAGAGCTGATAAAATGCGCGGAAAAGCGCTGCCCTAACCCCAGGTAATCCGGAAACGAATTCCGCAATAACGTGGTCGGTGGCAAAGTGCCCATCGCCAGCACCAACTCGACAGTTCCAAGCGGTAAAACGCCTCTTGACGTTTGCAGCGCCGTCGCCTGCGGTATGCCATTCACCTCTTGCTGGATGATTTTCTCAACCACACATTCTGTGACTATATCGAGTTTCGCGCCTTTCCCGGCTTTAAACAGTGCGGCCTGTGTTTCTGCCAGTTGCAGAATATCGCCGGGGGTAGAGAATTTCTGAAAATCTATCCCATTGACATTTTCTGACGCAGAGGCCAGCGGCGCGGCTTCAGTACGGTAAATACCATCAACAGATTTGCCGGACTCTTCCAGCAGGTGCTGAACCTTTCGCTGTAATTCCCCGTAAACCGGACGATTACCCGACACAAAGGCTTTCTCCTGCTTGCTGAGCCCACTGTCTATCTGATCAGCACTCTGGACCCTTAGCAACCGTTCTGCAGACTCGAAGTTTTTCTCGGCAGCGGCAATGGTCTCCTCCGGCCAGCCGGAAAACTCATCGCTATTGGGTCTTGGACACCAGGCACTCCACAATGTGGAACGTCCGCCAAAGAAAGGCACCATGCCATGTTGCCAGTGGATAGTACCTGCCTGACCCAGCTGATTTTTGGCCGACATGGTCCATGGGAAGGTTTCCGACAGGCCGCCCAGAGTATCTTTAAAAGGCAAAGGCAGATTCTGGAAATGTTCCGGCAGAAAAAATGGCCCCCGCTCAACCATTAAAATCCTTGCAAAAGGATTGGTTTTCAATGTTCTCTCTGCAAACGCCAAGGCGCAAAACCCGGTTCCGATCACCACGAAATCATAGTCATTCTCTTCCCTGGCCTGCTTCCATTCGGCATTCGACAGGAAAAAGACATGATCCATCACTTTCTGACCATCCGGATTTTGTGGTCCGGGTGTTGGATATCCATGTTGCAGTTTGTTACTTGCAGCAGCTGTTCCCATCAGACATTCCTTTTCAAGGTTAAGTTAAGCGGCACGGCTGGGCCTTGCCCTACTCTGCTCAGCATGATGCTGTGACAGACAGTGCATAACGAATAGGAAAGCATGGTGAGAAATGACAATTTATTTCTTGTATCAGGACGCGTTTAGTTCGGAATTTCAACGCATGTTGAAACGGCAGAGAGAATGAGAAGCGTCAGTTACACGCCAGTGTGATACTCAGCGGCAGGGGGAGTCGCCACGAATAGCCAGCCTGTGATTTCGCAAGCTGGCTATAACTATAACTATGACTATGACTATGACGGTGGCAGAAAATAACGGCAGACAAAGGTAATCAATACCGGTGCTTTGCTTAGCCGGCCACCAGATTATTCATCCAGGCTTTTGAGCGAATGCGTATGCTGGAACCAACGATTTTCACCACTTCTTCCAACACCAGCATGGCGTAAACCCATTCCAGCGGCAGTTTCAGCACAAAGGCACAAAATGCGGTCAGCGGGATCCCGATCATCCATTGCGCGGCAATATCCTGATAAAAGCAGAAACGAATGTCACCACCTGCCCGTAGCACGCCGACGATCATGGTCATCGGCAGGCTTTTCACTATCATACCGACGCAAAAAATCATGAAGAAATGTTCAGTCAGCTCCCGGGTTTCCGGCGTCATGGCAGCAAACAAATCCAGTACAGGATCGCGGATCAGGAACATGAGTCCTGCCGTGACCACAGCAAAGCCAAAATTGATCACAGTGACGGCCCAGGCCTGCCGGTAAGCCTGCTCCATGTTACTGCTGCCCAACTGATTGCCAATCAGCACGGCTGACGCATTGGAAATACCAATCAGCATCGCCAGCGCCAGTGACTCAATAGGCGTCATCACAGATAAAGCCACCAAACCATCGACACCGGCCTGCCCGATAATGACGTGATACATGAAGATCCCGCCCGACCAGGCAAGATGGTTAAAGGTGGTAGGCAGCGACAGTTTCAGGAAGCGGTTTATCATCTGAGCATTAAGGACTTCAGGAAACAGCGACCAGCGCAGCGCAATCGGGTGATCCTTGAGATGCAGATAACCAAATAACAGCGCGATTTCAACCAGACCGCTGATGGCCGTTGCCCATGCCGCGCCGGCAATGCCATAAGCCGGCATCCCCAGGTTACCGAAAATCAATACCCAGTTCAGGAACAGGTTAAGCGCAATGCCTACAGCACTGAACAGCGTGCTGATCGCTGGCTGATGCATAGCCCGCAACCCCACAGAGACACTGCTGCCCCACGACACAGCGTACAAACTCACGGCGGTAATTTGCAGGTACTCGGCACCCCGGGCAATCACCTCAGGATTATTGGTCGCTAACCCGATCACCTGCTCAGGAAGCATCAGAAATACCAGCGCAGCCAGTGTGGCGACCAGGGTTGTCATGGTCAGCGTCAGCGCAACACTTTGCTTCATGCCGTGCTGATTGCCAGCGCCCCAGTACTGAGCCGCCAGTAATGCACCGCCCGTCGTCACACCAAACAGCATAATAGTGACAACAAACAGTGCCCGGCCAGCAATACCAATGGCCGCCACATCCAGTTCATTTAACTGACCCAGCATCAGAATATCAACCAGACTACGGCTGGAAAACAGCATCACCTGTAAGGCAATAGGAAACGCTATCGCCAGCAGGCGACGGACAAACACCCCTTCAAATAAAGGAGAAGCAGATGGCGACATACATATTCCTGAAAAATAAGGAGAGCACAAGAAAAGCGACAGGCCGGATTTTATTCTGGCCCTTTCAAATCACAAGCCGAACCGACCTGTTATTTATGCTATCTGGCAGGCTACAAACCGTGATAAACCTAATAAAAATATAAAAAATGCAGCGACCTCGCTGCACTTTGATGTCTTTTACTCAACCGCTCGCGTGGGGAGTTCGGGAAGATAATCACCTGCATTATCAGGGTACAGAATATATTCACCGTGGTATTTCACCAGCGACTTATAGTCAGTGACTTTGTACAGCAGTAATCCTTGCTGATAGGCCAAATCAATACATTGCTGGATATTACCGCGAACATAAACCGACAATGGCTTAGCAAGTCTTCCTGCCTCATCAAATGCTTCTTGTAACTGCTTAGCACACACCACCAATGACGCCTGACCATCGGTATGGTGCGTCACTTTTCGGTTCACTTCGTATTCTGTCGCCACCACCCAATCGAGCTGCTGCAGCGCACTGTACAGGGCATCCAGTTGGTCAGCCTTCACTGCACTGGTGGTGCCTTCTTCCGTCAGCACGCCCGATAATGCCCAGCCAAGGTGTTCAAACTTCAGCTTCAGCTGTGCCTGCTTACCCATACTGCGAGCCATCTGCTGCCAGCCCAGCAAGGTTTTCGCCACACAGTGATCATAGCGTTGCTGCTTAATCACTTTGGTGATCCAGGCACTCATAAAGTGCGTTTCGCTGACCGGATTATTGGGGGTTTTGCCTGAGCTTATATTTTCCA
>NZ_JASJOJ010000086.1:0-11614 GCF_038519165.1 Photobacterium sp. SP02 | reverse complement strand
TATGTTCAGGCGAGTGCGGCGATTAAAGCAGTTGATTAGGGTATTCAATCTGATAGGGTTTCCTGATTGGATCTTGATGACCGAACCATTGTGCCTGTGTACGGAACCGGGAATTGAAAAGAATCATCGTGTGCTGATTCCGCAACCCGATAGCTGATGTGAAAACTGGTCACAGAACGCTAACAATGCTTAAAATCCCCGAGAATGAACCCCCAAAGCCTATTTTGTTTTGCCATCGCTGGGATTGCCGAAAGAAGGAAGTTTCACTCTCTTTGATTTCAAATCCCCAAGAACCGCATGGTGCTGAATTCATCTTTACGCAAATGCCGTTTGAAGAACTGGTAAACGATCACGACGAATGTGAAGAAATTGAGCATGCTGAGATGGTTGACGAGTCCTTCGAAGAAGCAAAGAAAATTGAATAATTCAGAAACCTTTGGTTGAACACAACAAATTTTTAGGATTAAACCATGAAAAAAAAATTACTGGCTTATAGTGTTGGGGCGCTTTGTGTTGGTGTAATCGCCTTCCCAGCTTGGAAAATGATTAAAGAGAAAATAGCTTATAACAAGGATTATCAGGAGCAGTTGGATTTAATTGTTAGAGGCATTGAGATCCATCGTTGGAAAACAAGAGCTGACATTATTGCATGGAAAATAAACGTAACTATACCGGATGATATTGAATATGAGGTATGGGATGAAGAGTATGAGATTCCAAGAGTGTTATTCAAGGCCAGAAAGTATGGAGCTCCAGATTTTGATCTTTACTCAATGGGCATAGACGGGAAAGACGTCAAACTCGTTGCAACACGTGAGGATTTTGGTGCGAGCATTCTACCTCTGGGCTACTTTACAGGTCCTAATCGCTCTCCTGATGGAAGGTATATTATTTCAACATCAAATGAGAAAGGATATGGTTGTACCCTCTATGATATAGAAAAAAGAAAAGGGCAAAATTTTGCATCAGGTCGATGTTATATCGAATCATGGATGGATGATGGGAAAATTGCAATTATAAACAACGGTGATGGAAAAGCATTTCTAACACTTGCATCACAAGAAATGAAATATATAAAAGATATTTATGGGTATGATTTTGAAGATGCTAACAGTAAGTTTTTCTTGGTAAAAGATGAAACAAAAGCCATTTCAAATATTTACAATGATAATGATTATGTAAATACCATTCAAGGGAGTGGCGAACAGATAATTTATGATATGCCAGGATTCAAAAATCCTGAGCGAGGCAATTATCTTTCTGATGAATGTAAGTTTGGTGGAACATTTGGCGTGAATTCTAGCCTTTTTACTTGTAGTTATGATAATAATAACCTTGAGTACAATGTCTATGCATCAAACGATCCTAAGAAGATAGTTGGAAAAAGCTTAGGTTTTCGAGTAATTAAGCTAGGTGAGTGGGGGATGCAAAATGGTGAATTATATAGAATAATCAAAAAGCCTAAAGACACACCATTGACTAAAATAAACTATTACTATGATTTTGGCGATGAATATCAATTTACAGTTTATGATGATTTGTATCTCCCGATCAGCGCACAGGAATTATTTGGAGATCTGAAAGTTTCAGAGTATTTTCCTGAATTGCCTTCAAGAGAAAAATATGAAGATTCTTGGATTAAACAACTATACTAATAAAGGTTATGTAAATGACTATAGAAAAAAAGATACAGTCTGGCTTTTATTTAATGGGTCGTCTGTATGATAGTGTCCATTCCCCCTATGCTGAAACCGTCTAAACTGGATGCTGCTACAACACCACTGGATGAATTGTTTGTGCATTCAAATCGCCAGGCGTTTGAACCCCAGGAACATACCGCTGATATTCAGTCTGCCAAACTCCATCAGGTCTCTGAAGACGATATGGCCAGGCTGACTCAACAGTGCGCAGTATTGAATCAGTATGCATCTTCAAATACACCTGTGGCGTATGTGGAAGGACATAATAAAGGATTCTAAGTGACGCTTGAGCAAGGCCTAGAGGATGAAAATATAGGCTTTGTATAAGAGATCTATGCAATCTTGAATGACACGAATAGTGAGTGGCAACAGTCTGTACTCTTAGAACCAACAGCGGACGCTAGTGGACACTTTATTCACGGAGTATTTGAAGGGATGCCATCAGATGGTGAATTTTCTCTGTATATCGCGAGTCCGTGTGATCCGAACAGTGGCGAATATGTGTTTTTGAATAAAACGTATCAACAGATGATGGAGCCAGATCAATTTGAACCATTTACACCCGCTCCAGAAAAGGAAACTGTAGATACGGAAGAAAACCTGAAGAAAGAACAAAGACTAGAAGACCTAATGTCGATGTGGAAAAAGAAGCATTAGGTATAGATATATAGGAATGATGAGATGAATAAATTAAAAAAATCAGTAATTGCAGCGCTAGGGTTATCTGTAATAGGTGGCTCTGCAGCATATGGATATTTCTATGTCACAAATCCATATGATGAAGAGTATATGGGAAATTTAAAATATATTGTAGAATACGCAGATAAATCAGAGGATAAAATATCTCGTGTTGCTTGGCCGATATATATAGAAATACCGGAAGAGCCTAAGATTGAAATTTGGGATAGAAAATTTAACATGCCTCAGATTATGTTTTTTTTATCGATGAAATCGAAAGGTGATAAGGGTGGTCTTTATATCATGAATATGAATGGTACAGATGTTCGGATTCTTTTTACACAAAAAGAAATCGGTGGTATTCCAGAGAGGAAAGGGTTATCACGACCAAATCGATCACCAAATGGGAGATATATTATCACCGCTATTCAGCCTGAAGGATTTAATTACAAATGTGCTATATACGATTTAAAGAATAGGCAGGTTGAAGATTTAGGATATGGGCGATGTTATAACTTTCATTGGGACAAAGATTCCAATGGAGTATATTATGTTGGTGGGAGGAGTTGGCAGGATCCATATTATTATGATGTAAATAAAAAACAACAAAAACACTTACATCCGACCCAGGATAACTTTCTTGATGAGTTAAGCTTTGAAGGCGATCTATCAGGAGGTCTTCCTATAGATAATGGCGTACATTATATTCGACAAGTAAAGCGTGACTCGTATAAACTGGCTGATTATTATGGAAGAGAGTTTAAATTTAAATTACCTGATATGAAATATATTGGAGAAGTGAACTCTTTACCGAAAAACTGTGACTATGGTCAAAATTTCAGTGCGGATAGTAAATATTTCACATGTGCTCACTCTAAAGATGGGCAGTATTATTACACACTAGAAAAACCACACGAAAAAATAGGGAAAGCCAGAGAATCTTTGATTATACAAGCTGGGAATTGGTATATGCCTGAGAATTCTAATGTTATATTCAGAAGTACCATTCATGACGAGAGTACACCAATATCTGGAATTTATTATTCTTATAACTTATCCAAGTCAAAGGATTTTATCGGATATCTTTCATATTATCTTCCTGCAGATTTATTACAAAATTATGAAAGTATGAGTTTTAGTGATTTCTTTCCACCATTGCCTAATAAAAAAGTTTACCAGGAAACACGAACTAAAATTATCAACAAGGAATAAATTATGGCTGAGCTATCAACTTCTAGAATATATTTGATGGGGCGTATCCACAATATTGATGGTGACGTTTCTAGAGGGTCTAAATTATTTGATTTACCTTATGAGTCGCTCGTTTTTGGAGGAGATAATTGGTATGGTGAGTTTACTTATAACTCAAACAATCAATCAATTAGTAAGTAAGGTAAAGTCAGGTTACCCAATAGCTTATAGCGATCAGTATGGTAAGTTAAATATTATCTCCGATGAGATAGGAAACAATATTGAATCAACTATAGTAGGATCCCCCATAGTCGTAAAGCCGGGTGCTTGCGGATCCCCTCATAATTTCCCCAACCCACAAGTGTGCGTAAGGCGTTGATATTCGGACATCGCCCAGTGATATTAGGACTCTTTAATCTTGTATCGTCGATGGCTCCTAACTGTCCACTTCCCCTATGCTGAGACAGTCTAAACTGGAGATTTCTGCCACATAACAGCAGGAGAGCAACATGAAGAAGTCACGGTTCACCGAAACACAGATAGTCGCGATTCTCAAAGAAGCAGATGCTGGCTTGAGGTCGATGATATTTGCTGTCATCCCCGTATTTCAGCCAGCTATACTCATACCGATTGAAAACAGCGGTTGCGGTCACACAGGCATGAAATGAAACCGACGGGAGAAAGACGATGAAATACCAGGGAAGCTGCCACTGCGGCAATGTTGCTTTTGAGGTGGAAGGCGAGATTCAGGAAGCACTGGCTTGTAACTGCTCTATCTGTCAGCGAAAAGGTTCGTTATTGTGGTTTGTGCCCCGCAGTGAATTCAAGTTGCTGTCGCAAGACAGCGCAGCAAGCACTTACACCTTTAACCAGCATGCGATTCAGCACAGGTTTTGCCCGACGTGTGGTATTCACCCTTATGCGGAAGCGACAGACCCGCAGGGCAACGCCATGGTCGCCATCAATATCCGATGTATTGACGGTATCGATCTGGATGCAATTGCGGTGAAGCATTTTGATGGCCGGTCGTTGTAATCTGATCTTGCTGGTGTGATGATGTCACCTGTTGCGTAGTTGCGTAGTTGCGTAGTTGCGGAGTTGCATGGTTGAACAGACAAAACAGGGGGCGAAGTTGGTCGCAGGAAACAGGGAATTTTCTACACTTTGGCGGCCAGCGCGATTTTCCGGCATTGAACTGCTGTCCGCCTCGTTTACTCAGTTTGAATTCTCCCGTCACTGGCATGAAGAACTGGCCATTGGTGTGATAGAAGAAGGCGCAGAAGGGCTATTTTACCGGGGCAGCAACATCGTGGTTCCCCAGCGTCAAATCGTGGCGATTAATCCCTCGGAAGTGCACACGGGTTTTGCGGGCAGTGAGCAAGGATGGCGATACCGGATGTTTTACTTTGCTCCGGAGATGATCGAACAGCATTTTGCTGACAGCGACAAAAGCGTTGATCCTATCATCGACCGCTCTGTAATCGACAATCCGGCCCTGTTTGATTTGCTGCTTCAACTGCATGTGGCGTTCGAAGCTGCCAGTTTGGATCTGACCAAACAGTCTTTGCTTACGGTGGCGTTTGAATCCTTGTTTACGCAATACGGCAATGCCGGTCGTGATGCCGACAAGGTTGGGCATACACAGAAGCATACGGGTGTTATCCGGGACTACCTGCACGACAACTGGCAGGACAATGTCACCCTGGAGGCGCTGGAAACCGTGAGCGGCCTGACGAAATTCAAACTCATCCGGGCTTTTAAATCCCACTACGGGCTGACGCCGCACCAGTTTTTGCTGCTGACAAAGGTGCAGAAAGCCAAAACACTGTTACTGGAGGGCCACAGTTGTGTTGAGACGGCGCTCCACTGCGGCTTTTTTGATCAAAGCCATTTCACCCGCAACTTTAAACGCGCTTTTGGCGTGCCTCCCAAGCATTACGCGATACAAGCTTAGCAACTGCAATTTCATACAAGAAGCCAATCTCTCCGGTGTTTAGCATATCCCCGTAGCCTGAGGTTACACGGAACAGATGTGTTGAATGAAACGGAGATAAACAGATGAGTTTCTTATTATTGTGGTTGGGTGTCATGTTGCCATTAGTGTTCAGTCCGGGGCCGGCGAATATCGTGTTTGCCGCCTCTGGTGCCAGTGTCGGGGTCCGGCGGTCTCTGCCATTGCTGCTGGGGATAGACACAGTGTTTTTGATCAAGTCCTTACTGATTGGGCTGGGATTGGGCGCGCTCATTCAAGAGTATCCGCTGGCGCTGCAGTTATTACAGTGCGCGGGAGCCCTCTATATTATTTATCTGGCCGTGGGTTTTCTGAAAGCCAGCCTGCTCGAGCACAACGGGCAGCAAAAGCGCTTAGGGTTTTACGATGGCGTGATCATTCAATTACTCAACAGCAAAGGCTGGCTGCTGGTCTTACTGATGTTTTCTCTGTTTTCAGAAAAAGCCTATCAGGAATACGGCGAACAATCGGTGTGGGTGTTAGTGGTGTGGCTTGCCATTCTCAATATCTCCATGCATCTGGTGTGGATCTGGGCCGGCGGCTTGTTAGCAAAACTGGCTGGTGACAGCAAAAATCAGAAAGTACAGGGCTATATTTACTTCGCATCCTTGATGGTTGTTGCTGTCTGGTTGCTGGTTGATAATCCAATCTGGCAACACGGGGGATAGCCTATGAAAGTGGCTGCGCTGCTTCAGATATGCGCGATTTCATGCTCTGATTGCATGCAATCATAAAACGTATATATTGCTGTATATCAGTATGGTCTGAAGTCGTACAGTCGGGAGGGGCAATGTTTGCGGAATACGGGGTGTTGAATTTTTGGGCCTATGTGGTCGGTGCCATCTTTATTGTGCTGCTGCCCGGGCCTAACTCTCTGTTTGTGCTGAAAACCGGCATGGGGCAGGGGATCAGGCAAGGCTACCTGGCGGCAACGGGCGTGTTTATCGGCGATGCTGTGTTAATTTTCTGCGCCTATGCCGGTGTTGCGACCCTGATTCAGACAACACCGATTTTGTTTACCCTGGTACGCTATCTTGGTGCGATTTATCTGCTTTTTCTGGGCGGAAAGATTGTATACAGCGCTTTTCAGTCCGGCGAATCGGCAGAGATTTCTCCGGCTTTACAGGGCGAGAAGGTGTTTCGCAAAGCACTGATACTCAGCCTGACCAATCCCAAGGCCATTTTGTTTTATGTGTCTTTCTTTGTGCAGTTTATTGATATGAGTTACGCCAGCCCTGGGGTGCCATTTCTTATTCTGGCGGCGGTACTTGAAATCATCAGCCTGATCTTTCTCAGTGTTCTGATTATTGCGGGCGCCTACATCACCCAGTTGGTGCGCGCCAGCAAAGGCATGCAGAAGATAGGCAATGCCTTAATGGGTACGCTGTTTATCGGCTTTGCCGCCCGGCTGGCCATGTCGAATGCGTAAGTTTCATTAGTCACCAACAAGGTTCAGGAAGAGCTTTCCTGAACCTTTTTTCCTGCTCTGCTCTGGGTTATTACAGGCTCACCAGTACCATGCTGATAAAATGAGCAGTGACTCATGACTCAATACAGTATTTGATTGGCATTTTCATTCGTCTCTGTCAGAATGACTTAAAATTACTTAAGTGGTTTTGAGTGTATGACTCAGGAAGAACGCCTGATTCATCTGACTTCGCTGATAGAACAGCAAGGTAAGGTGACCCTCAATGACATCTGCGAGCAATTTACCGTCTCGCGCGATTCTGCCCGCCGTGATCTGGTGAAGCTTACTCAGCAGCCGGGAATCCAGCGTATTCGCGGCGGCGCGGTCAGAGCCTCGGTATCGGCCCGTCTTGAGCCCTATTCCGGCAAAGTGATCAGTGAAGCCAAGCAAGGGCTGGCCCAGTGTGCGGCACAACTGATTGATACCGATGATCATCTGTTGCTGGATACCAGCACCACACTGACATTAATGGCGCGATACATTCACCGGCCTGCTACTGTCATTACTAACTCTGTCGATATCCTGCAGCAACTGGCGGAAAACCCTCATGTTGCCGTGCATTTACTGGGCGGTAAATTTGATGCTTTCCACCGCGCGGTGTTAGGCCATCAGGCTGAAAAGCAGCTGGCTGACTATCGGGTAAATAAAGCCTTTATCGGCGTCTGTGCATTATCCGAACATGGCTTGTCGACTAATAATGAACAGGAAGCCTCGCTGAAAAAAGCCATGATGGCTCAGGCGCAGCAGGTGGTTGTGGTGTGTGAACAGCACAAGCTGGGCCAGAATAATTTTCATCATGTCTGTGGCCTGGATGGCATTGATGTACTCATCACAGACCAACCACTTACAAACGCTTACGCCGAACGCTTTGACAGCCACGACATTCAAGTGATCGTGGCTTCCACCACACAAGGACCGCTTTGATATGCGATATTCTCCGGTAAAAACAGCCGTCATTGGCTACGGTTTTTCTGCAAAAACCTTTCACCTGCCTTTCATTGCGGCGATGGATGAGCTGGCGCTGACCGCGATCAGCAGCAGTCAGACAGCGGCGGTTGCCGCCGATTATCCTGCCGTGACCTGTTTCAGTGATGCCGATGCCCTGCTGATCGAGAGTGATGCTGAACTGGTGATCATCACGGCGCCCAACGACGTTCACTTTCGTCTGGCGAAACTGGCGCTGGAAAACGGCAAACACGTCATAGTAGAAAAGCCTTTTGTCACCAAAGTGGAAGACGGCGAAGCACTGATTGCGTTAGCCGAAGAAAAGGGGCTGGTACTGAGTGTTTTCCACAACCGCCGCTGGGATGGCGACTTCCTGACAGTGAAAAAGCTGGTGGAAGAGGGCAGGCTGGGCGAGGTGAAGTACTTTGAATCACACTTTGACCGTTTTCGTCCCGTGGTGCGTCAGCGCTGGCGCGAAATGTCTGAAGACGGCGGCGGTATTTTGTTTGACCTGGCGCCGCATCTGCTGGATCAGGCGCTGGCACTGTTCGGCAAGCCTCAGGCACTGACTGCGCAGTGTATGGCCATGCGGCCGGGTGCGAAAACCATCGACTACTACAATCTGATCCTTCAGTACCCTGATCATCTGGTCCAGCTGCATTCCAACCTGTACAGTCCTGAGCCGAATTTACGCTTTAAAGTGCTGGGTTCACTGGGTAAATACGAGAAATATGGCCTGGATCCACAGGAAGATTACCTCAAAGCCGGCGTAAAACCCGAGCAGCCAGAATGGGCAACAGAGGACGCAGCCAACTATGGCCAGTTGCATCAGGAAGAAGGCTCGCAGGTGATTGCCACAGAGCTTGGCGGTTATCAGCATTATTTTGCCGGTGTTGCAGACGCGATTCGTTTAGGCTCTCCGAACCCGGTGTCGGCTGAGGAAGCGTTGCTGAATATCAGGCTGATTCAGCTGGCAATGGAAAGCAGCCGGTTGGGGCAAACCATGAAGGTGGACGCATGAAGCTGACACTGGACATTTTGGCGCAGCAGGAAGCGGACTTGCAGCTTGAGCAGTTTAATCATGAGACCGCCTGGGCGCTGGGCTCGTTGCTAAAAGCCAATGCAGAAGCGAAGCAGGCCTCTGTTGCGATCGAAGTGTACGCGTTTGGCCAGACCCTGTTCAGCTATGCGATGCCAGAAACGAACCCGGATCATCAGGACTGGATTCGCCGCAAACGCAACAGCGTGCTGAGGTTTGGTAAAAGCTCTTATTACCTTGGACAGCATAACGCCCGCAAACAGCGTGAGTTTGAAAGCCAGCACCATATAGATGCGCGGGATTACTGCGCGCATGGCGGCTCTTTTCCACTGCGTATTAAAGGCTGCGGGTTAGTGGGCGCGGTGACGGTATCGGGGTTGCCTCAGGAAGAGGATCATCAACTGGTGACGGATGCCTTGCAGCATATTCTCCAGTCCCGGCAGGGAAACTGAAACCAAAGCCGCTCGCCCTGAGCGGCTTTTTTTCGGCAGCTGCCGGACAAGCATCATCTCGATGGCGGCAGAAATCGATGACATTTCCATGAGAATCACAAAACAGAAGGATATAAAACAATTTGTCTATTATTCATTTGCGGCATGAATGTAGTATGCAACTGAATTTAAAGACAATAATAAAAGGAGTCTCGAATGCAATGTCCTAAGTGTCATTCGAAGTTTGAGCATATTAATACCCCGCTGGGTGATATTGAGCGCTGTACAGCTTGCAAAGGTTTATGGCTGGACGCTTATGAAATCGAAAAAATGAAGCCGCTGGCCGATGCTGTCGATATCGGGGATGCCGGGATCGGTAAGACATTTAACGGTATCGACCAGATAGAATGCCCTGTCTGCCCAAGCAATAAAATGCTAAGACTGGTTGACCCGAAACAGCCCCATATCTGGTTTGAAAGCTGCCCGACCTGTAAAGGCCGTTTTTACGATGCCGGTGAGTTCAAGGATCTGGCGAAAATCGATTTGTCGGATTTCTTCAAGCGCTTCCTGGTTGAAGAGCGTCTGTAAGTGCCATTGAGGCTGCTATATTAGAAGGGCTCTGCGAATGGTAATGCGCTTGTAAGCGCTGCTCCATTCGCGGTTGTCCAGCCAGAAAAGCGGCCACACTTACGGTTAGATATCACGAAGAATCAAACTGCATTATCTGTCAATTACAAATACTTACATTCAATCTTCTGCTAACTCGCAAATCAACAGATTATTTTTCTGAAGCCAACGCCGCCTGCCAAACTCCACATTGCATATAAGCAATTGGAGATATTAGTGATGAAAAAATCAATAGCCTTAGTGGCTTTTCCTTTCATTGTCAGTTCTGTCGCGCTGGCTCATGACCTGTATCCTGCTGTGCCCAGTTCACCGGTCTCTCAACACATCATTGATCAGGGTACGGAGGTTCAGCCTCTGGTGTCTGACGCAGACTTTGTATTCAGACCCTATCAGAACCCGTTTGATGAACAGGCATTTTTTGACAGCACTGCCCCGAACTGGGCATCTTTGCAAGAAACCCTGATGCACTGGAGTGGCGCGACGGGTGTCGATCCCAGAGTCATACTGGTCACTGTCCTGTTGACGGAAGACTGGCATCCGGATGCGGATTTTAATCAAGCACAAGATATTAAGTTTAAAGAGGCGATCAAACGCGTCGCTAACCATTTATCGCAATACTTTTATCGTTATGAAGCTGACACAGTGTTACCGACCAATGCCTCTACACTGGCGATTCTCAGCACACTGAATGATCCGCAGCGCGCCGCTGAATGGTCGCAACACTATGTGGCCTGGTTTGGTGAGTCGGCGCCAACGCGCCAGAGCCGTGCGCAATCGCGTGCCGCCAGCACGCTTGCTCCTCCTTCCGGCTTTATGCAGATGCCCTGGTTTCAGGGGTACAGCTGGGTGCCTAACGGGCCGCATGCCCACAGTGGTTCTGGTTTTCCGCTTTCTTCGATTGATGTCTCGTACGACTGGCCGGCCTGGGGCGGAGCGACGTACAGCGTCACCGCTGCTCATGACGGTTATGCCACTGTGTTATCACGCTGTCAGGTGCGGGTAACCAATCAGAATGGCTGGGCAACCAATTACTACCACATGGATGGCGTTCAGGTGTCCAACGGTCAATGGGTCACCAAAAATACCAAGCTGGGTACTTACGCCAACAATCGCTCGACCGCTTTGTGTGAAGGCGGTTCGTCAACCGGGCCACATCTGCATTTTTCACTGCTGTATCAGGGGCGTTTCCAGTCGATGCAAGGCACCAGTTTTGGGCCATACCAGGTTCAGACCGGGCGCTACAGTTACGATGATAACTGCAGCTATACCTGGCTGGTGGATCAGCGCAGCAATCAAAAAGTCTGTTTCTGGCGCCGGATAGATAATCCGGTCATGTGATGATTGAAGCAGAGCTTGTATGTTGAGGGGATCATTGCACCACACACTGAGCACGAAAGATTCCCTCCCCTTGGCAAGTAGAGGGCTAGGGTGGGGTTCGTACGGCGTGCACCGATTTGGCACTTGTGCTCGATAACCCCCTCCTAGCCTCCCCCTTGAAAAGGGGGAGGAACTGACTGAGCTTGT
>NZ_JASJOJ010000085.1:0-11748 GCF_038519165.1 Photobacterium sp. SP02 | reverse complement strand
ACCATACCGATATCTGATATGCCAACCCCGACGGTTGAAACCTATCCTGCCGCAGAAGAAGCACACTGGAGCGATGCAATTTTGGTGTTTCCTGACGGTTCTGAGATTGCGCCGATTTATATCGTCTATAAAGAAGATCGGCGTAATCAACCAGGTGTTGTTACTGGTAAAGGGAAAGACGTACCATGGGAAGACGGGTACTGGCTGGGCAAGGCGGCCAATGAGGGTCAGGGGCAGTATATTCCAACCGCGATTGCAGATGCCTTGAGAGGTAAAGAGTTCAGTCGTTTTTCAGAACTCCAGTCTACGTTCTGGTTGGAGGTGGCTAAAGATCCACAGCTGATGAGCCAGTTTAATCGTCGTAACCAGGCACTCATTCGCAAAGGTAATGCGCCAGCGACAGAAAAAGAGTTTCACTGGGGGGCGCCTGGAAAAGAAAAAAAATTAAAGAAATTCTCGTTGCACCACGTCGAGCAAATCCAGCACGGCGGGGCGGTATATGACCTGGACAATCTAAGAGTGGTGACACCTCGCCTGCATTGGGGGGAGATCCATGGTACTAAGGGGAGACGAAATGTTGACAATGAAAAATAGCTTGCAGGACTACACAGAAACTGAGTTTTTCGAAATTCTGGAGCAGACCATTGAAGCCGAAGAGGAAGACGTCGACACATTGGCGGATTTTTTTGAAGAGCATGTTCGTCATCCAAAAGGGTGTGATTTGTTGTTCTATCCTACCAAATGTGGAATTGAAGACACTTCTCAGGCTGTGATTGATGAGCTGAAACGCTGGTACGCCGAGCAGGGCTTACCCTGCTTCAAATCTGAATAATCATCCAACTACACGCCACAATAGCTCAACTCCGTTGATTGTGGCGTGTATCTAACCTTCAGCGAATTTTAAGCTGCCGCGGAATCACTTCGACGCCGGCGCGGTATCGTCCTGCGGTGGCATTGAGGGCCAGTTCCAGTGCGCTGTCTGCGATATCTTCAAACTGCTGTGGCAGAGAGTGAATACGCATCGGCAGAAAATCCAGCAATCTGTGATCACCAAAGGTCGCCAGTTGGGTGGTGGTCATCAGCTTGGGGTGGGACAGAAAACAGTCCAGCATGCCTTCAAACAGGGTGTAGGAGGTAATGAGTATACTGTCCGGCACCTGATCGCTGTCAATCCAGGTCTGCAGTAGGCGCTGGCCTTCTTCAGGGCTGAAGTGCGTGCCATACAGCGTATTGACGGCTATGTCTGGCCGGTGATCACGGATGGCGGCATGGAATCCCATTTCCCGCTGTTGCGAAATCCCCAGGTCCGGCACGGCGCCAATCAGACCAATAGAAGCAGTGTCCGCTTGTATGAGCTGCTCGGTCAGCGCATAAGCACCGTCGTGATCTTCACTGATCACACAGGCAAAAAACTCATCATCCAGGCCGCGGTCAATAGCGATCACCGGGACACCGGCTTCCTGGATCTGGCGGTAAAAAATATTGTCAGCAGGTAAGCTGCTCGCCACAATCAGCGCGTCGATACGCCGTCCGACCAGTGTCTGCGCCACTTTCATTTCTGTCTCTGGTTCATCGTCAGAGCAGCTGATAATCACCTGGTAGCCGGCTTTGCGGGCATCACGCTCAAGAAGCTTGGCCAATTTTGCGTAACTGGAGTTTTCCAGATCCGGGATGATCAGGCCCAGCGAACGTGAGCTGCCTGCCCGCAGCGCGCTGGCCGCATGGTCGGGTTTGAAGTTGTGTTCATCAACCACAGCCATGACTTTTTGCTGGGTCTTTTCACTGATCCGGTACTGGCTGGCTTTGCCGTTAATCACATAGCTGGCCGTCGTGCGGGAAACGCCCGCCAGTCTGGCAATTTCATCTAGCTTCATCGTGTCTCATTCACTCGAAAATCAGGCAAAGTGTGTGGTGGATCATAGATTGAAAACGGATCCAATGTCCATTGTTTGCAATTCTTGCTGAATCGATCCAGCATCATAGCTGAAAGGTTTCAGCACTGTCTTCTCAGATATTCTATACTCTCTGGTACATCGCTGAAACTTTTTATTTACCTCGTTGCTGAATCGTTTCAGCTTGACTTCAGCTGTTGTTGAGCATGAATCGGTTATCAGACAAAACACTCAGTATATCCGGCCTCCAGAGCCGGTGAGAACAAACAGGGGAGTGAAACACATGTTGTCACTGACGCAACAAGACATAGTGCTGAATCAATCAGCCAAAGATAAAACTGCGGCAATATCGGCCCTTGCCGGTGAGCTGACACAGCAAGGCTTGGTGTCTGAAGGCTATGTCAAAGGCATGCTGGCCCGCGAGGCGCAAAATTCGACCTTTCTCGGCAGCGGGATTGCTATCCCTCACGGTACAACCGATACCCGGGATCTTGTTCAGCAAACCGGGGTGAAAATTCATCATTACCCGCAGGGGGTCGACTGGGGTGACGGCAATACTGTGTATCTGGCGATTGGCATTGCTGCGAAATCGGACGAACACCTCGGGATACTGAAACAACTGACTAAAGTGTTGTCGGCAGACGGTGTGGCAGAGCAGATCCGGCAATGCAGCACTGCCGATGCTTTAATCTCACTGCTCAATGGCGACACTCAGCTGGAAGCCGATTTTGATGAGTCACTGATTGCCCTGCATTTTCCGGCGACCGATTTACTGCAGCTGACAGCGGTAGCTGCTGGCCTGATCAAAAATAAGCAGGCCGCCGATAACGCATTTGTTGCTGATGTGATAGCCGAGGGCGCGTCGTATCTGGGGCAGGGACTGTGGCTGGCCAGAAGCAGCAAAGGGGTTAGCCGCACGACCTTGTCTTTTGTGACGCCGTCACAAGAAATCATCCACCAAGAACAATCCATCCACCAAGAACAACCGGTGAAAGGCTTGCTCATGCTGGCTGCCTGTAACGCGGCCTGTCATAAACCGCTGAACCTGCTGGCGCAAAAGATGTACCAGAACCAGCTGCACACTCTGTTTGAAGCCGATGCGGCACAACTCCCGGCAGTGTTTACAGACGCTCAGCCCGCGGCGAGCGATGAGGCTAACACTGCGGTGTTTAAGATTCGTAATGCGCACGGCCTGCATGCCCGTCCCGGCGCCATGCTGGTGAGTGTGGCGAAGAAATTCGAATCGGCTATTCAAGTGAAAAATCTGCAGGGCGACGGTAAATCTGTCAATGCCAAGAGCCTGATGAAAGTGATTGCGCTGGGTGTTAAGCATGGTCATGAACTGGAATTTATCGCTGACGGTTCGGATGCTCCCGAAGCCCTGTCGGCCATCGGTGATGCGATTGCTGCCGGACTGGGTGAGGGCAGATAGATGAGTACTCAGGCAACCCGAAATGACACCCAACCCAAAGTGGTGGCGGTCAATCTCAATCCGGCGCTGGATTTGACCGGCAGTTTATCTGTGCTGGAGGCTGGTACGGTCAATCTGGTCGAACGCGGGTCTCTGCACCCGGCAGGCAAAGGGGTCAATGTCGCCCGTGTGCTGGCTGAGCTGGGCGCCGCTGTGACTGTGACCGGACTGCTGGGCACTGAAAATCAGGATCCGTTTTGTGAACTCTTCAGCCAGTACGGTATAGAAGACGCGTTTGTCCGCGTACAGGGCGCAAGCCGGATTAATGTCAAACTGGTCGAAGCCAGTGGCCGCGTCAGTGATATCAACTTTCCCGGTGTGACTGTCAGCCAGGACGATGTGGCCGCCATGGAGTACAAATTGTTCGAGCTGGCTGAGCAACATGAGGTGTTTGTGATTGCTGGCAGCCTGCCGGCGGGATTGAGTCCGACAGTCTGTGCGGACTGGATCAAAAGGCTAAAAGTACAGGGCAAAAAGGTGCTGTTCGACAGCAGCAATCAGGCCCTGAAAGCCGGTCTGACGGCTTCGCCCTGGCTGGTGAAGCCCAATGATGAAGAGTTGTCCGCCTGGTGCGGCAAGACATTGGAAACACCGGCGGAACTGAAAAGCGCCGCGGAGACGCTCTATCGCCAGGATATCGCCAATGTTGTGGTATCGCTGGGCGCGAAAGGCGTGATGTGGCTGGATGAATCTGGCTGGTTGCACTCGCAGCCGCCGGTTATGGAGGTCGTCAGCACCGTTGGCGCCGGGGATACCCTGGTGGCTGGCTTATGCTGGGGTTACCTCAATCAATGGAATAAACAAGAAACACTGGCGTTTGCAACGGCTTTGTCGGCATTGGCGGTGACCCAGGTAGGGGTCGGCGTACCCGATGACGCGCTGCTTAATCAAACGTTGGAAAGTGTTCAGATCAGTAACCAGTAGCCTGTTGGCCAAAACGTGAATTGTTGAATGACAAAGGTGACGACATGAAGATAGCAATACTGACCGCTTGCCCGAGCGGAATCGCAAATACGGTCATCGCGGCCGGTTTAATGGAACAGGCGGCGAAAGCGCTGAACTGGCAGGCTGATATTGAAGCCCAGTCCAGTATTATGCCGGTGACCCCCTTGTCACAGACTGCCATTGAACAGGCAGATGCTGTGGTAGTAATTGCAGACAGCCCGGTGGATCTGAGCCGTTTTGTCGGTAAGAAAGTGTATCGCGGCGGCATGGCACATTGTCTTGCTGATCCTAACGCCTTCCTGCAATCGGCGGTATCGCAGGCAACTGTGCTGGAGCAGGCGGAGCCCGTCGCTGCAGAGTCCGCATCAGCTTCTGCGGCTCAACACATTGTTGCCATTACGGCATGCCCGACAGGGGTCGCACACACTTTTATGGCAGCAGAAGCGCTGGAAGAAGAAGCCAAACGCCAGGGGTATAGCATTAAAGTCGAAACCCGTGGCTCGGTGGGAGCCAAGAACCAGCTGACGGCGGAAGATATTTCAGCGGCTGATTTGGTGATCATTGCTGCCGATATAGAAGTGGATCTGTCTCGTTTCGAAGGAAAGCGACTGTATAAAACCAGTACCGGCGCGGCATTGAAGAAAACCCGGCAAGAAATCGACAATGCTTTTGCTTCTGCTTCCGTGTTTCATGGCAAAGCCTCCGGCGCGGCCACGGCGTCAGCCAAAGAAGAGAAAACCGGCCCTTACAAGCACCTGATGACGGGTGTATCGCACATGTTGCCATTGGTGGTTGCCGGTGGTCTGGCTATCGCTCTGTCGTTTGTGTTTGGTATCGAAGCGTTCAAAGAAGAGGGCACCTTAGCTGCGGCATTAATGCAGATTGGTGGCGGCTCGGCCTTTGCACTGATGGTTCCTGTGCTGGCGGGCTATATCGCGTACTCTATCGCGGATCGTCCGGGTCTGGCGCCTGGCTTAATTGGCGGTATGCTGGCCAGTTCAACCGGAGCCGGTTTCCTTGGTGGTATCGTGGCCGGTTTCCTGGCGGGGTACAGTGCCAAGCTGATTGCCGAAAACGTGCGTTTACCCTCTTCGATGGAAGCACTGAAACCCATTCTGATCATTCCCTTGCTAGCCAGCCTGATCACCGGACTGGTGATGATCTACATCGTTGGCGGTCCTGTGTCTGCGGCCATGAACGGCCTGACCGAGTTTTTGAACAACATGGGTTCGACCAACGCTGTGCTGCTGGGCATTCTGCTGGGCTGTATGATGTGCTTTGACTTAGGTGGTCCGGTCAACAAAGCCGCATATACCTTTGGTGTCGGCCTGCTGGCATCACAAACTTATGGCCCGATGGCGGCCGTGATGGCCGCCGGTATGGTACCGGCGCTGGGTATGGGGCTGGCGACTTTCCTGGCTAAGCGTAAGTTTTCACAGCCTGAGCAGGAAGCAGGTAAAGCTTCTTTCGTGCTGGGACTGTGTTTTATCTCAGAAGGAGCGATTCCATTTGCCGCCCGTGATCCTATGCGTGTGATCCCAAGCTGCATGGCTGGCGGCGCGTTAACCGGTGCATTGTCTATGTTGATTGGGGCAAAACTGATGGCACCGCATGGTGGTCTGTTTGTGTTGTTCATTCCTAACGCTATTACACCTGTGCTGATGTATCTGGTTGCAATTGCAGCGGGTACGATTCTGACGGGTGCCACCTATGCGTTTTTGAAACGCACGGAACAGGCGGAACTGGTGACGGCATAATGAAAAGAGCCCCAGACATAGTCAATGTCTGGGGCGTTGCCACCGCTGCCTACTGAATCTGTGGGTGCTTATCCTCATTGTGCACTCTGTTTTCCCCAAAAAGCGCATGACGCAGAATGACTGAGAACACCGACCGCTTTGTTGTATGTAGGCTCTCCTTGCGAGTAAGACTGCCGTATTGGCGAAAGCGCATTTTTCCCAATTATTATTGTTGATTACCCAATGTCATCGTGGATGCATTGATGTTGTTATTACTGCCGTCGTATGAAACTGCGATTATTCTTCGACTGTGTACAGAATGGCGTCGTCACTGGTAATCAGCAGATAGGTATCCCCTGGTTCCAGGTTAGGTAAACAAAGATCCAGTTGCTGCGGATCCACCACCTCGCCGTCCTGACCTTTGGTTGCTGAAATCTCAAACTTATCACCACAACTTGCCATCAATATGGTTGACGAGACTTTACCGGCGGCGACATTGGTTGAGCCAGTGGCTGTGGCTGACTGGTAATCAATTTTGATGTCGGTATTGGTAAAAACTCTGAACCCGTACTGATCGTCCGGTACGTCATCATCATTATCGCGTCGGATAGCGCTCACTTTGAAGCTGTTGGTGGTTTCACCGTCCAGCCAGACAATCGTCCACCAATCCTCACCATTGTTGAGCAGGGTATTCGTCTGTGCCGGTTCTTCTTCCAGCTGATATTTGGTGTCCCAGATACCAATGGTGACAGGCTGGGCTGAGCTGCCGCCCCAACGGTGCATATACTCGCGGTGCGTGCTGTCGCTGATCGGGCCGCCTTGCATATTGCCGGTAGTGAACAGGCTGGCGGTACTCGCATCAGAGCCGTTTTGCACAAAAACATTCACTTGCTCGCGGGCCGTATTGACGAAGGTCAGTCTGGCCTGGCGATCCAGCTGGATGCTGCCACCGGATGCATCGCCAGAATCACTCCCTGAGCCGCCGCCACCACAGGCAGTCAGCGTCACAATAATTCCCAGATTCAGCGCAAAACCCCAAAATGGCTTATTCATTTGCCACCTCTAGTTGGATTAATTTATTCCTTTCTCAGTAAGCATATTTCAACGATTGGAGCTTTTTTGAGTAATAAGGGGGGCGCAGAAAAGTTTTCATTAATTAGTTCAAATTGCGAGGTTTTTTCACTCTCAAAGCTGAGACACGCTGCCTGGTAGCGGGATTTTGCATGCGATCAGCCAATCGGGGAGGAGAAATAGTAGTGACGGCAGGAAAACCACTAAACCACAGTTTGACACTATGGTTTAGTTAATGGCTTAGTTAATTTTATAACATTATCAATGCTATTTTATTAACACATTCTGCGTTTCAGGCCGCTTATATCCAGCAACCGGGTTGAGATCTCTTCAACCGACAGCGAGGTGGTGTTGAGATAAGGGATAGCCTCGCGTCGGAACATGGCCTCTACTTTTGACAACTCACTTTCACATTGCCCCTCACTGGCATACTGGCTGTTGGCATAGCGCTCATTACGTATAGTGACAAGGCGCTCTGTATCTATGGTTAAACCGTATGTTTTGTAACGATAAGGTTCGATCCCCTTGGGCAGTCTGAGGCTGTTCATGTCGTCAGCAATGAAGGGGTAGTTCACCGCACGAATGCCAAACTGCATGGCCAGATACAGGCTGGTGGGGGTTTTGCCACATCGTGATACGCCAAGCAGAATAATATCGGCCTTATCCAGGTTACTCAGGGATATTCCATCGTCATGAGCCAGGGTGTATTCGATGGCAGCGATTCTGTCCTGATAGCTGGCCACATCACGGCTGATGCTGTGTGAGCGGCCCAGCATGGCATTGGGCTGCATGTTCAGATCTTTACTGAGAGGCTGCACCAGTGCGTCAAGCACATCATACAATTTGGCCTGACATTGATTAATAACGGCTTTTACTTCCGGCAGAACGATGGAGTAAAAAACCAGCGGCTCGATACCGGATACCCGATGAGCTTCATCAATTTTCTCTTTGACTTGCTGAGCACGTTCCACCGACTCAACAAAAGGCAGTGTGGTTTGGCGAATCTCAATGTTAAATTGACCGAGTACGGCGTGCCCAAGTGTTTCAGATGTAATCGCTGTACCGTCAGAAACGTAAAACACATCACGAAAATCAGATTTGCGGCGCATAATAAGTTGAGTCCTTTAGATGATCCTGTAACGATTGAGGCCAACAAACAATTTATAACTATAACCCTACAGGGTAAGTGTTCTGCTGAGCAAGGTTTTGCCAGCAGTTTGTCTTGAACGGCGACTATTCTGAAGCAAGTTTTTTTTGAATGCTAAAGCAATCGTTTCCGTTGAGAGTTTGCCCACACTATACAGCTGATCCAATACAAGGAGACTTCCCGTGCAACAGAATGTTGTTTGGTATGATGCTTTATCAATGAACGACGTTGATAAAGTTGGTGGTAAGAACGCATCGCTGGGCGAAATGGTCGCCAATCTTGCGAATGCTGGCGTGAAAGTACCTAACGGTTACGCAACAACATCTTATGCATTCAACCAGTTTCTGGAAGCCAATAACCTGAATGATCGTATTTACGATCTGCTGGATACGCTGGATGTCGATGATGTGAACGCGCTGAAGCTGGCGGGTGATACTATCCGTAAATGGGTGTATGAAGCACCGTTGCCAGCTGACCTTGAGCAGGACATTCGTCAGTGCTACAAGGAACTGGGTGAAGGCGATGACATGCTGTCCGTCGCTGTGCGCTCTTCTGCAACCGCTGAAGACCTGCCAGATGCCTCGTTCGCAGGCCAGCAGGAAACTTTCCTCAACGTTCGCGGTATCGATTCAGTTTTCGAAGCCGTGAAACATGTATTTGCTTCTCTGTTTAACGACCGTGCTATCTCGTACCGTGTTCACCAGGGTTTTGACCATAAAGGTGTGGCACTGTCTGCGGGTATTCAGCGCATGGTACGCTCTGATAAAGCCTCTTCCGGTGTGATGTTTACACTGGACACTGAATCTGGCTTTGATCAGGTCGTGTTCATCACTTCTTCTGTAGGTCTGGGTGAAATGGTCGTGCAAGGCGCGGTTAACCCGGACGAATTCTACGTACATAAACCTACCCTGGTTGCCGGTAATCCTGCCGTCGTTCGCCGTACTCTGGGCTCTAAGCTTCAGAAAATGATTTACGGTGAAGGTAAAGCACTGGGTACACAAGTTGTTATCCAGGACACAACCGCCGAAGAGCAAAACAGCTTCTCCCTGACCGACGCCGAAGTCGAGGCTCTGGCGAAGCAAGCCATGATCATCGAAAAACACTACGGTCGTCCGATGGACATCGAGTGGGCGAAAGACGGTATTACCGGTGAGCTGATGATTGTTCAGGCCCGTCCGGAGACTGTTCGTTCCCGTGATGATGCCAACGTGATGGAGCGTTTCCACCTGAACGGCCAGGGTACATCTCTGGTTGAAGGTCGTGCTATCGGTCAGCGTATCGGTACCGGTGTGGTCCGTGTGGTGAATCATCTCGACCAAATGGATCAGGTGCAGGCTGGCGATGTGCTGGTGGCTGACATGACTGACCCGGACTGGGAACCTGTCATGAAGAAAGCGGCTGCCATCGTGACTAACCGTGGTGGTCGTACTTGTCACGCGGCGATCATTGCCCGTGAACTGGGTATTCCTGCCGTTGTCGGTTGTGGTAACGCCACTGAGCTGCTCAAAGACGGTCAGATTGTGACGGTTTCCTGTGCACAGGGCGAAACGGGCTTTATCTACGAAGGTGAGCTGGATTTCGAAATCCGCCGCTCTGAAGTGGACAACCTGCCTGAACTGCCACTGAAAGTCATGATGAACGTGGGCAACCCGGACCGTGCATTCGACTTCGCCTGCATTCCCAACGAAGGTGTGGGTCTGGCGCGCCTGGAGTTCATCATCAACAAGATGATCGGCATTCACCCGAAAGCGCTGCTGAACTATGACGCGCAATCGGACGAGCTGAAAGCTGAAATCGACCGCCGCATCGCAGGTTACTCCGATCCGGTTGAGTTCTACATTCAGAAGCTGACCGAAGGGATCTCAACCCTGGCCGCCGCATTCTGGCCGAAGCGCGTGATTGTGCGGATGTCAGACTTCAAATCGAACGAGTACCGTAACCTGGTTGGTGGTGTGAACTTCGAACCGGTTGAAGAAAACCCGATGATTGGTTTCCGTGGTGCATCCCGTTACGTGTCGCCTAAGTTCCAGGATTGTTTTGCCCTGGAATGTGAAGCCATTAAACGTGTTCGCAATACCATGGGTCTGCGTAACGTTGAAATCATGATCCCGTTCGTACGTACCGTGAGTGAAGCGGCTTCTGTGATTGATTTGCTGGCGAAATTCGACCTGCGCCGCGGCGAGAACGGCCTCAAAGTCATCATGATGTGCGAGCTGCCATCGAACGCGATTCTGGCCGAAGAGTTCCTGAAGTACTTCGACGGCTTCTCCATCGGCTCCAACGACATGACACAGCTGACGCTGGGTCTGGACCGTGACTCCGGTGAAATCGCCCACATGTTTGATGAGCGTAACGAAGCGGTGAAAGCCATGCTGTCGATGGCGATTAAAGCAGCGCGTAAAGCCGGGAAGTACGTCGGCATCTGTGGTCAGGGCCCATCTGACCATGATGATCTGGCCGACTGGCTGATGGAGCAGGGTATCGATTCTGTATCCCTGAACCCGGATACCGTGGTGGAAACCTGGCTGCACCTGGGTAAGAAATAAGCACAAGTCAGTGAAGCTGAAATAAAGAATTAAAGCCCGCGCATGTCGCGGGCTTTTTACATCCGTGCTCGCCTCACGAACCCCACCCTGACCCTCCCCTTGCCAAGGGGAGGGAATTGCCGAGCTCACATTGAATTTGGTCCGGTTCCTCCCCCTTTTCAAGGGGGAGGTTAGGAGGGGGTTACTGGGCACAGACGCCAAATCCGTGCTCGCTTTACGAACCCCACCCTGGCCTCGTTTTGCCAAGGAGAGGGGATAGTAGTGCTAACAACAAATGCTTTCAGTTCCTCCCCCCTTTTCAAGGGAGAGGTGAGGAGGGGGCAACGCACAAACGCTACATTTGTGATCACTTCGCGACCACCCTTAAACCACACTCACCGCCTCTTTTTCCTTCCGGCGGGTAAAGGCAATCCCGGCCACTAAAACCGCTAAGCTAATACAGACCCAAACCGGTAATTGCGGGAAAATGACAGCCGTACTGGCCAGCAGTGACGCAAGGCCATAACCCAGGGTGTGTGACATCGAAATCAAACCGGCGATCTTTCCGGGTTTTTCCGGATTGGTTTGGGTTGCCATTGATGTATATGCCGGAACTAAAAGTGCAGCGCCTACGGAAACCACGACCATGGCAATTGTGAATACCCAGAAAGCAGAGTTGAGGAAAAGCACGAAACCAGCCAGCAGGGCAAAGCCGCCCAGCCGGTACATGGTGTCGATGTCCAGTTTCTTCTTTTTGATCACCAGCACCTGGGTCAACAGGGTAAACGCGGCGCTCAGAGTCAGCAGCAAGCCAATGGCCTGACTAATGTCATCGGTCGACCATGCTGTAATGGCGCTAATCAGAGGTGACAGGCTGTATTGCAGCAAAGCGACAACCGTGCAGAGCAGCAAACTGTGGTTAAGCCAGAAAGCCCTGATGGATGCGGCGAAAGCCCTGCAA
>NZ_JASJOJ010000084.1:0-12120 GCF_038519165.1 Photobacterium sp. SP02 | reverse complement strand
CCTATCTCTCCGCCACATTCGAAAGCCTCGTCATCGACGGGGCTTTTTTTATTGGGTTTCAGATGATGTTTCCCGGGATTTGAAAATCCCTCTATACCTTGTTCTGGCTCCGCTACATTCGAAGAAACCGCTGAACTGTCGGCGGTTTTTTTTCGCCTGAACCTTGGCAAGATGAGATAGGGTGAAGCGCCCTGGCAAACGCTTACCGGCGACGTAATTTCCCCGGTGTTGCTTTATAGAATCGGCGAAAGGCGTGGGTTAACGCGCTCTGGCTGGAAAACCCGACCATTTCAGCAATTTCTATCAATGGGATATTCGTGTCCATTATAAGCTGCTTCGCATGTTTCATCCGAACCTCGAACAGATACTGGCCTGGTGTTTTGCCACTCAGTTGCCGGAAGAGTTCATGAAAATGTCCAGCACTGACATTGCAGTATGCCGCCAGGCGTGAAGTCGAGAGTGGTTCGTGAATATGCTTGCTGATGTAATCATCAATCGCGATTAAATCGAGTTTGCCTTGAGGTAGCTGATGAAAGCGATAGCCATGGAACATGCGCTGGTGCAGGCTGGAAAGCAGGGTAGTAGTGATGCCATCGGCTGCGCTGGGATAATACTGCCAGGTGTCCGCTTCTCTGTAGATGAAGGCCAGTAAAAAACGCAACCCGGCATCGACCTCAAAATAGCGGCCTGCTTCAAAAAGCTGTTGAGTCCCGGACTGAAGAATGTCCAGCGGGATATCCAGAATGATATGGCTGTTATCGCCAATCCCTTCATAAAAATGTACATCGCCGCCCGGCACCAGGCAGCCATGAAACGGGTCAACACGTCCGCCTCGGCCATTGATTTCGAACTCCGCGCTACCTTGATAGGCAATGACCAACTGATGGTAATCGTGATCATGATGGTGGCAACTGTTCGGTAATGATTGTGTACGAATTCGACTGGCCATTTAGAGATTGAATAGACATCCGATGAGTTAACTATTTGTAATTATTTTTTAACAGATGTTATCTCGCTGGGCAAATCATCTCTTAGTGCTAATTAACATTGTTAATAACTTGATGTCACTTATTAACAAGTTGCTGAGTTATGCGCAAAAAAAGACGAGTTTCGAACAAGAATTTACCATTCAGACAGACTTTAATGAGCTCATTACCCGTTTTCATTACACAGTAACTACATCAGGGATTGAGACATAAATGACTGTCAGTACGGCAAAAATCACCTTCATTGGCGCAGGAAATATGGCCAGCGCTATCTTCGGTGGCTTAATCAGCAAAGGTTATCCGGCCGATCATATTACCGCCACATCACCGGAACCGGATGTGCTTAAAGCGTTAAGCGACCAATACGGTATTCAGGTCACCTCAGACAATCGGGCAGGGATAGTGAATGCCGATGTCATTGTGCTTGCCGTTAAACCTCAGATATTAGAGCAAGTCTGCTCGGGGATTCGCTCTGTATTCAACGACAGTGATCAGTTTCCATTGGTGATATCCATTGCGGCAGGCATACCGATAGCGTCTCTGGAACGCTGGTTGAATAGTCAGTTGCCGATAATTCGTGCCATGCCAAATACGCCAGCCATGGTTGGATGCGGGGCCACCGCATTATTTGCCAATCACAATGTCAGTCAGCATCAGCGGAAACTGGCCGAGCATGTTCACGGCGGAACAGGCATCACCGAATGGCTGAGCGATGAAGCATTGATGAACGCGGCGACCGCGGTTGCCGGCAGCGCACCAGCGTACTTCTTTCTCCTTTTTGCTGCCATGGAAGAGGCGGCCGTTGCTCAGGGACTGCCTCGTGACACTGCTCGGCGGTTGGCGCTGCAAACCGGACTGGGTGCGGCGACTATGGCTTTGCACTGTGATGTGGAACCCGAGCAACTGATGCGAAACGTGATGTCTCCGCAAGGTTCAACGGAGCGCGCGATTGCCTGTTTCGAGTCGCTTGATTTCAGACAGATGGTCAATCAGGCCATGACAGCCTGTGCTGATCGTGCGCTGGAAATGCAAACAGAATTTGGCGGGGCACGTTAATCACACCTGTCAGATAACGCGAACTAGTGACAACACAACATTAGAAGGAACGATAATAATGAAAGGAAAGGCTCAGAGCATGATAAAAGCAGCAGGTCTGGCAGTTTGCCTCTCTGTATTGACGACCTCTGCGGTTGCACAAACAGAATGGCGAATGGCAACTCCGTGGTCAGGCGGTCCCTGGCTGGAGCGTGATGCCCAGTATTTTGCTGATCACCTCAAAACACTCAGCAATGGTGAGCTGAGTGCCAAGATATTCCCCGGTGGTACTTTGGGCAGCGCCCTGAAAGTCACAGACACAGTGAAGTCAGGTGTGGCGACTGTCAGCCACAACTATATCAATTATGACTATGGTAAAGATCCCACAACGGCATTGCTGGCGGGCCACTCAAGTGGTCTGACACCGGAAGAGTTTATGCTGTGGATGTACAAAGGCGGAGGCATTGAACTGTATGAAGAATACAGAAAAGAACAGTTTGGTGTGATTGCTTTTCCCTGCTCCATTCTGGGCACAGAAATTTTTCTGCATTCGAATAAACCGGTACGCACCCTCAAAGATTTTCAGGGGTTGAGAATCCGTACGTCCGGTGCTTGGGCTGAGATTGCTTCCCGCCTAGGCGCATCGACGGTAGTGATGGCCGGCAGTGACATCTATTCCGCTTTGGAGCGCGGCGTGATTGATGCGGCGGAATGGGGAAGCCCTGAGATGAACCGGCCAACCGGCTTTCAGGAAGTTGCTAAATACGTCGTCTTGCCCGGTATCCATCAGTCTGGCGGGGTACTGGAATGCGAAGTCAACCAGAAAGCCTGGGATAAGCTGTCGGACAACCAGAAGAATGTTGTCCGTGAAGCGGCCAAATTGTCTGTCTTCGATTCATGGTTGTCTGCTTCTTACGCGGATCTGAATGCTTACAAAGAGCTGGTCAGCGGTCCTAACGAAATTGTACGTCTCGATCCTGCTTTCCAGAGCGCAATACTCGAAGAGACCCGGAAATGGGAAGACGAGTATGCGGCGAAAAATGCCTGGTTCAAACGTGTATTAACCTCCCAGCGTGACTTCAAGGAACAGATTAAATACTGGCCTGAATATCGCCTTCAGATTGGTGCAACAGAAAGCTGATCACTCTGGTCGGGCTGTCACTCCCAGGGTGGCAGTTTCGACCTGTCCTTCCGTATGAATTAGGTTATTCGTATGACTTTAATAGATAAGATTGAAGCTATTACCCGTTTGTCCGGGAAGATAGCTGCATTATTGATCCTGCCGCTCATCGGTGCGCTGGTTGCCGAAGTTGTCAGCCGGTATTTATTTGATTCGCCAACACTGTGGGCTTTTGAGGTGAGCTATATGGTGATGGGAGCAATATTTATGCTGGGCCTGGCAAATGCTTTGCGTACCGGCCAGCATGTCTGTGTGGATGTGGTGACGCTGAAACTGAGTACACGCGTAAATGCCGCAATCCGAGCCTGCTGCTATGCTCTGTTTCTGCCGCTGGTTTGCTGGCTCAGCTGGGAGCTTGGCTGTTATTTCTACGAGGCGTTAGAAAGCGGTGAGCGTTCAGGGCGCTCAGCATGGAATCCTTACATGTGGCCTGTTTATAGTGTGTGGTTTGCCGGTTTTGCCATTCTGAGCCTGCAGGTGCTTGCCGAGTTGCTGGATTCAGCCATGGTCGCGTTTGGGCGAAGAGGGAAAACAGCATGAGTGATTATTTATCCTTGCTGATGTTTCCGCTTCTGATGGCCTTCATTTTTGCCGGTTTTCAGATCGCTTTTTCAATGATTCTGGTGGCATCTATTTTTGGCCTGATGCTGTTTGGAGATGTCACGGCTTACCAGTTACTCAGCAAAATTGAGGAAACGGCTTCCAACTCGATTCTGGCGGCGGTGCCTTTGTTTATTTTCATGGGTGCGATGCTGGAAAAAGCCGGTATTGCAGAGCGGTTGTTTAAGTCGATTCACATATGGACATACGGCATGCCCGGCGGACTGGGCGTGGGGGCCATTCTGCTGGGCACCATCTTTGCAGCTGCAAGCGGGGTGGTTGGCGCAACTGAAGCCGTGATAGGGATGCTTGCCATTCCTGTGATGTTAAAACATGCATACGATAAACGCCTGTTGTCGGGAGTGATTTGTGCCAGTGGCTCCTTGGGGACCGCGATTCCGCCGTCAATCACAGTGGTGGTGCTCGGCCCGGTAGCCGGAGTATCGGTTGGCCAGCTGTTCAGTGGTTTGTTATTGCCTGGCCTGATGATGGCGTTCCTGTTTATCCTCTTCGTTGTGGTACAGGCCTGGCTGAAACCTTCTGTTGCCCCCCGGATTCAATCCGACACTCATGGCTACACCTTCATCGAAAAACTCAGTGTTACTCTGACGGCAATGCTCCCTGCGGCGCTGCTGATCTTCGCCGTGCTCGGGACTATCCTGATGGGGCTGGCAACTCCTACTGAAGCGGCCGCTTGCGGTGCATTGGGCTCTATCGTGCTGGCCGCCGTGTACAGGAACCTATCCCTGTCGGTACTGTGGGATGCCTTCATGGGGACAGTAAATATCTCGGCCATGATTTTGCTGATTGTCCTTGGCGGTAACATGTTCGCCGGTGTCTTTTTTGCAGCTGGTGGCATGGCAACTGTCCAGTCTGTATTGATAGGAACAGGGTTTGAACCCTGGGCTATTCTGGGCATGATTTTGCTGATCGCTTTTCTTGCCGGTTTTGTGCTGGATATGATGTCAGTGGTACTGATCATTATTCCTGTCGCCATGCCGGTTGTCCGGTTATTGGGTTTTGATGAAGTCTGGTTCTGCGTGGCTTTTCTTGTGGTGCTACAAACCAGTTATCTGACTCCGCCGTTAGCGCCGTCAATCTTTTATCTGCGAGCCATCACACCACCGGAGATAACCTTGCGTCATATGTATAGCGGTGTGGTGCCATTTATTGTCATTCAGCTTATTGTGCTGACAGCCATACTGGCTTATCCGAATACCGCTTTGTGGTTACCTGAAATAATGGGGGGGCCGGCCTGGAAGTAACCAGTATGTAATTAATATCATTCTTTCATTGCCGGCAATATCAGATGGATGGTTGCCGGCATACAATGGTGAGTCATCGTATGAAGATTATTTCCGCTGAACAGGTTGCCCGTCACCTTCCCTGGGTGACTTTGATTGATAAATTAGACGAAACCTTCCGACTCGGCGTACAGGCACCGCCCCGACACCATCATAGTATTTCGCGAGCCGACGGTAACGCGACTATGCTGTTGATGCCAGCCTGGGAAGACAGGGGTTACATAGGTGTGAAAATGCTCAATGTGTTTCCCCAGAATGCGCACAAAGGCTTACCGTCGATTTCCGGTGTGTACTTATTATCTGACGGTGCAACAGGACAAACGCTGGCATGTATTGATGGTAATGAATTGACCCGACGCAGAACAGCAGCAGCCTCAGCGTTGGCCGCGCGCTATCTGGCCCGCAATACTGCCAGTACTTTGCTTATTGTGGGGACGGGAAAAGTAGCCCCCATGCTGATTGAAGCCCACGCAGCGGTGCGCCCCATTCAGCGAGTGTTGGTGTGGGGGAGAAGCAAGGACAAAGCGCAGTCTGTTGTCGATGCCTATTCCGGGTATAACAGGGGGATCAGAACGATAGAGCACATACAAACTGTGGATAATCTTGAAGCGGCCTGCGCCCAGTCAGATATCGTCAGTTGTGCCACCCTGTCAACTTCACCCTTGCTGAAAGGGGAATGGATAAAGCCTGGCACTCATCTTGATTTGGTCGGCGCTTTCCGCAGTGATATGCGAGAGTGTGATGGTTATACCGTTGCCTGCAGTCAAGTTTTTGTCGACACCAGGGCGGGTGCTGCCAGCGAAGCTGGCGATCTCATTCAGGCTCAAACTGAAGGTCATTTTGATATCAATATGATCCGAGGCGATCTTGAGCAGCTTACGAGGAGAGAGGTGGTGGCAAGGGAGAGCGACCAGGCAATCACCTTGTTCAAATCAGTTGGTGCTTCGCTCGAAGATCTGGCCGCGGCTGTTGTGCTCTGGGAAACTATTGTTTGAAATACCAGGCTAGTCCACGTATTTTTTTCTCTCTTATATTTCCCATCTTTTCAGGTATAGGCGCCAGGTAAGCTTCCCTCGGGCGCCATATACCACACAGTGAATATTGAGTCGTTCTATCTCAGATTTAACCTGCCTAAAAAGATAAACGTAAAAAATATTGACACCTGCATTTCTGATAAAAATGTTTATATATAAAAACTCTTTATCAACTATCTAATTTAACTGAATAATTGAAATTTAATACTTAAGTTTACTACCAAACTAAACTTCCAGTGCTAAAAATAAGAAGGTAATTTTTTATATAACTTTATTGAGATTCACAAGGCAATTAAGTATCAAGGTTAAAATGTAAGACCAATTGTAACTCCATGTTTTAAAAGAGTTAACTTTAAATGTCTTTCACGGCTGCTTTATTATTTGTCATTTTTTTGACGTGAACTAAAGTTAACTTTATTAAAACGCTAATATAATAATGAAAGGACGAGTAGGAATGTCTAGAAAATCATACACTAGATTGGCATTAGTGTCGGACGAGAGTATTCAGTCTTCTATTCTGAAAGAGTACTTGGTAAAGAAGCTTACATTTTCCATAAACTGTATAAAGCTGGATGAAATCAGCAAGTTATCAGCTAAACATATAGAAGAGACATTGTTCATTTTAGATTCTGCCAGTATCACGCCAAAATCGAGTGAAAAGTACCTGAGTATCATGGCTGATAAAGAGGTAATACCTTCTGAAATTCTGATCAATGTATGCACTGATATTAAGGTCGATGAGCTTAAGAGATGGCCGAACTTGGTGGGGGTCTTTTATACCAGTGATTCACTTGAGCTGTTATCAGAAGGGTTGCTGAAGATACAAAGTGGTGAGTTGTGGTTTAGCCGTAAGTTATGCCAGGAACTGATTTCTGAATACCGCAGTACTCAAGCCAATATCCCAAAATTGAGCGTCGAGTTAACGACACGTGAAAAGGAAATTATGCAACTTTTGGTCTCAGGAGCATCAAATTTGCAAATTGCTGAGTCCTTGTTTGTGAGTGAAAATACGGTCAAGACACATCTTCATAATGTGTTTAAAAAAATCAAAGTCAAGAACCGCCTGCAGGCATTTATGTGGGCTAAGAATCATACATTCAATAGCTTATTATCATGAAATTTCCCTATTTGATGCTTGTATATCTAGCCATTGTTTTTCCTGCTGTTAGTGCAGCAAAGGGCGAGTCGATTGAGTCATCAAAGCCGATTGAGAATGGACCGTCATTGGAAAATGATGAGCCGCTTGAAGTCCAGGACCGATTGGAGTCGTTAGATAGTTTGCGTGAAATTGATGGTGTAGTGATCGACAGGACAATGACTCGACTAGGTGAAGAGTTTTATTCTCTCTTTGCACAAAAATTAGAAGACCAACTGGACGAGCTAAAAGAGAATATTTCTGTGAAGGAAAGGCCGACAGCGTTATCAGGCAGTATTATCACTGTTTTCCATCGGCAGAATATTATATACAGAACGGCTTTATCTCCAGGCAGAAAAAATGTTGAAGAGAAAACGGATCAGGCTGTTTCAGCGGTTAAGAATTATGTATTGAGATGGCGGATAGAAAGGTATTTAAAAGATACCTTCGATATTGACTACGACGAAATTTAAGAGGTCAGCACATGAAAGGGAAGGTATGTTGTTTATTGTTTATGAGTTTCTGGACAATTGATGTCTCAGCAACCGAACTAATTTATACACCGGTGAATCCTAATTTTGGCGGCAGCCCATTAAATGGTAGTTATTTATTAGCAGGAGCTAATGCCATTAATGACTATAAGCCGCCACAAGAAGACAGCTTGCTGGGTGAAAGTGAAAACAGTATACAAAGGCTGGCGGCAAATCTGGAGTCCCGGTTAATCGGTCAGCTACTTTCCGATGTAGGTAACGGAAATACAGGGCAACTCAGTACGGATGATTTTCTGTTGAATATAGTCGACAATAATGGTGCTTTGATGATTCAAGTCACTGATAAGGCAACAGGCGAAACATCTACTATACAAGTTAGTGGCTTAGTGCCTGATATGTAAGGAGACGATCATGAGACTTATTGCCTTATTGTGTTCTACATTAATTTTAGGTGGTTGCTCTCAGTCTATGAGTATTCCGGCACCTAAAGATGAGCCAACACTGATGCCAAGAGGGGCGACCTATTTAGATTTAACCTCTTTGCCGTTACCCCGGGGTCCGGTTTACGTGTCGGTTTACGATTTCCGGGATCAAACCGGCCAGTATAAACCTCAGCCTAACAGCAACTTCTCTACTGCGGTTCCGCAAGGGGGAGCTGCAATGTTAACGACAGCGCTGCTCAATTCTAAGTGGTTCATACCATTAGAGCGGGAAGGGCTTCAGAACTTGCTTACTGAACGTAAAATTATTCGCGCCGCTCAGAGTAAACATGAGACACCGAAAAATCATGGTGATCACCTTCCCTCTTTGATGGCGGCCAATATTATGGTTGAAGGTGGAATCATAGCTTACGATACCAATATTCAGACTGGTGGAGCGGGTGCGAGATACCTGGGGATAGGATTATCATCTCAGTACCGCACTGATCAGGTGACGGTGAATGTCAGGGCGGTTGATATTCGCAGTGGTCGTATTTTGTTGAGTGTTACAACCAGCAAAACAATCCTGTCTCAGGAACTGCAAACCGGTATTTTTAAATTTATAGATTATAAAGATCTTTTAGAAGCTGAATTGGGGATAACAACCAATGAGCCTGTCAATGTCGCTGTTATGTCAGCGATAGACTCTGCAGTAATACAAATGGTTGTAGATGGGATAAAGACAAACCTCTGGAAACTTAGAAATCCTTCAGATATGTCAAATTCTGTTATTCAAAAATATGCAGGAACCACTCAGCCAATTATCTAGTTTCTGTAGTAATTACATTTCTTTCTCTCCAGGTCTTTTGTTGCTGTTTATGGCAATCATCTTACACGGGTGATTGTCTTTTTTTTTGCATTAAATATTTAAAATATCCTAACGGCGATTATTATTGAACTACAGATGGTTTCAGGCGGGATTACTATGTTTTTTTAAATCAATTGTCATGTATGCCACTGATTTATATGGCGCAACTTGAGTTTGGTGATGATTTTTATAGTAATAAAGTGCTAGCAAAAAAATAGATATAATCATCATAAAGTTCATAGGAAATAGATAAATAAATACCATAATGAAATTACAAACAAGCTAAGGTGATTTCGAGGGTTGCAGCAATGAAGTATCAATTTCCTAATAATTCGAATGCGGTGGCCTTAATAGGTGTCATGTTAAGCTTTCCTGTTTTTTCTAGTGATTTGGCAAGGAATGAATTAAGCAGGATGTCTGAGTTGTCTGATGATTTTAATAATACGGCAAGAGTTGAATTAACAAATGCGTATGAAAGTTCAGCGAAAATAAATCAAACGCATTTGTTTGGCTCAGGTAATAAAGCATTAGTCAGGCAGTCAGGCTATAACAATAACGCCAATATTGACCAAATTGGAGGGGGTAACCTCTCTTACATCGAACAAAATGGTAATGATAATTATGCTGCCATTTATCAGGCCGGGTGGAACAACGAAGGCGCAATTATACAAAATGGCAATCAGAATCGTGCGGTACTTTCCCAAACGGGAATAGGGCTTAGCGAAACCATCAACCAGGATGGTGATGGTAATGTGGCTTACGTTATTGACAAGCCAAATGTGAATTACTCTGGTTTTAACATCAATCAATCAGGTAATGAGCAAATATTAATAGTCAACGGAATGAATAAACAAATAACAGTCCATTAACACAATGTAAGGAATATCACATGAAAAAGTTAGCTCTGGTAATTTCTGCGCTGTTGGTCTCTGGTGGTGCGCTGGCGGTAGATAACGAAGCTGATGTCAGTATCACAGGGTACAGTGATAACAATGATGTGTGGATTTATCAGGAATCTCCAGGAAGCTGGGGTAACGAAGCAGTGGTCGATATCAGCGGTGGTTCCGATGATAACGAAATCGATATTGAACAAGATGGTAGCGGTAACTACGGTAAAGTCGAAGTAGCCGATGACTCAGAAGATAACGAGTTGGAAGTGCTGCAAGACGGCTATGATAACAAAGGCCGAATCAGCCTGGATGACCATGCAGATGATAACTATGTGGTGCTGAACCAAAATGGTGATGACAATACCGCCGATGTAGATATCGAAGGTGGTGATGACAACCATGTTGATGTTGACCAGTATGGCGATGACAACAAAGTGTATGTGGACATCAAAGGCTATGGCGCTGATCACAACGACGTCTATATCGACCAGAACTCAGATGATGCCCGTGTCTACGGTAAAATCCTGGGTAACTCTAGCTACAATGAAGTGGATATCGAACAGACTCTCGCTGATACAGCAACCTTTTATATCAGCAACTCGTCTAATAACGAAGTTGATATCCAGCAGTTCTGATAACGTTGTTGAAATTAAATTGAATGAGTAGCTATGTGTAACTCTATGACCAATAAAGCGGCGATTATCGCCGCTTTCTGTTTTTATCCATTGCTGGCACTAAGCCAGACGGAAAAAACGTTTGATATTAGCTGCACTCTGGACGGGGATTCAGTGGCGATATTAATGATGTCGGAAAGCGGTGAGCGAGTCGCGTATTCACTGACCTCACGTAGTGGTAATAAAATGCGCTCAGCAGTAAGGGGCTCCAGCAAATCCAGAATGTCGTTAAGTAAAGCTCAATTCCCTGTCAGCATCACGGTTGATGCCGCTGGCGACCTGTCTGTCCTGACAGTCACCGACGATTGCCAAATTACCACCCGGACACCTCATTCCTGAGGTGTCTCAATACTCATGGCATCTTATATTGCCTTGTAGTACTGTGCGCCTCCCAGAAGCCTAGATTGATGCAAATTCAGAACCGTTTGGCCTGAAGCGTCAGCCGGAGGCACAGCGGCTGAGTTTGCTTTGGTGTATGGCTATGTGCGTGAGTGCACAGAATGTTACCACTTTACGCTTTAAGCTCTCATTCCGATTTCAAAATTGCTATTATGTGAGGCTGATTCCGATTATAGCGCCATGGCGCAGGTCGGTTTGATTGGCTGATGAGGGTAAGAAGTCAGGGTATTGGCCACCAGCTAATGCAAAACGCTATCCTGTTTGCCCGTCGTACCGGCGCCAGAGGGATCGCGTTAGAGACATCGCACAGAAACCTTACAGCCCAGGCTCTTTATGAGTCGTTGGGTTTTCAGCGCGATGAAAATTATTATCACTATTTTTTGACTGTGTAGCAGTAACAACATTAATGCTTGGTTAATACTATGTATATTCAAAAAGTTATGCCCAATCGTGATGACGTCCGAGTGATCCTCAGCGCGTCCGATGATTATATGTATAGTCTGTACCCGCCCGAGACGAACAACCTGGAAAGTGAGGAATCCCTCATGAAGGACAATGTTCATCTGGTCGGAGCCTTTGTACGCGGCGCGTTAGCCGGTATTGGCGCAGTGAAAATGATGGATGATGACGGGCAGTACGGCGAAATCAAGCGTATGTTTGTACTGGATAATTACCGCGGCCTGGGTATATCCCGGCAAATTATGGATGCTTTGCACCAGTACCTTAAGCATAACGGTATCAGCATGGCCCGCCTGGAAACCGGCGTGAATCAGCCTGAATCAATTGGCTTGTATCAAACCATAGGTTATCGGGTTTGTGAGCCTTATGGTCAGTATCAAGCGCACCCGCTCAGTATTTTCATGGAGCTTGACCTGAATTCACTGGATGGTTAGCACTTCTGATGTCGAATCATTATCACGGCTCCTGTCAATGCGGGGCCGTGACCTTTTCTATCTATGGCGATATTAAAGCCATTACACATTGCCATTGTTCTATGTGCAGAAAAAGCCATAGTGCTGTGTATGCCACTTATGCGGCGACCTTGAAGGATAACTTTAGCCTGAAAGGTGAAGAGCATCTCACTGCGTTTTTATCCTCCCCCGGC
>NZ_JASJOJ010000083.1:0-13021 GCF_038519165.1 Photobacterium sp. SP02 | reverse complement strand
GTCGGCGAACCCTGGAATCAGCAGGCCGTATCCAAAGGCATAGGCGTGCCGATGATTACCGATTACGACATCTGGCGTAACAACCCGGAGAAAGTGTTCGGGGTCAGCAAAGCCTGGGCTGATGCCTATCCCAATACCCATATTCGTGTGGTGAAAGCCCTGATCCGGGCCGCTCACTGGCTTGACGAAAAAAACAATGCCAACCGGCAGGAAGCGGTGGCCTTACTCGCCCGCAGTCAGTATGTGGGGGCAGATGCCAAGGTGATTGCCAACAGCATGACGGGCACCTTTGAATATGAAAAAGGCGATATCCGCCCGGCACCGGATTTCAATGTGTTCTTCCGCTACCACGCCACCTATCCGTATTACAGCGATGCCGTCTGGACTCTGACCCAGATGCGCCGCTGGGGGCAGATCCCTGAAGCGAAATCCGATGACTGGTACATGTCGATCGCCAGACAAGTCTACCGGCCGGATATCTACCGTCAGGCCGCTGAAGCCTTAATCGAAGAAGGCAAGCTGACTGCGGCCGATTTTCCTGACTTTGACAAAGAAGACGGTTTCCGTCCGCCCCAGCAAGGTTTTATCGATCAGATCACTTTTGATGGCCAACAGCCCAATGCCTACCTCAACAAGTTCGCGATTGGTCTGAAAGGCGACGACACACTGTAAGGAGTACCGCTCATGGCATCGATTCTCACATTACCGGCTATTCCGAAACCGGCCAAGGTGATTCATTTCAGTCGCGGACTGGCTTTTCCTGCGCTGGGACTGCTTGTCTTTCTGGTGATCTGGCATCTGGCGGCCAGCCAGGTCAACACCTCGCTGGGCACCTTACCCGGTCCCGCGCAGACCTGGCAGCAATTTAGCGGTCTGGTGGACGAACATCAGCGTGAACGCAGCCGCGAAGCCGCCTTCTACGAGCGTCAGGAAAAGCGCAATGCCGCCACGCTGGCGAAAAATCCGCAGGCAGAGGTGAAAACCCGTGAGTACACAGGTAAACCGACTTTCTTTGATCAGATTGGCACCAGTTTGCTGACAGTGGCCGCCGGTTTCCTGCTGGCTTCTGCTTTAGCCATTCCTGCCGGGATAGTGCTGGGGCTGAACAAGAGCCTGTACGCGGCCTTTAACCCTGTGATTCAGCTGTTAAAACCGGTGTCGCCGCTGGCCTGGCTGCCCATCGTTACTATGGTGGTGAGTGCGCTCTATGTCAGCGACGATCCGCTGGTATCTAAGTCTTTTCTCAATTCACTGTTTACCGTTGCGATGTGCAGCCTGTGGCCGACCTTGATCAATACGGCTGTGGGCGTCACCGCGGTCGATAACGATCTGCTCAACGTCAGCCGGGTACTCAAGCTGTCGCGCTGGCAGCATGTCCGAACCATAGTGCTGCCGTCTGCTGTGCCCATGATTTTCACCGGTCTGCGCTTGTCGCTCGGTGTGGCATGGATGGTGTTGATCGCCGCAGAAATGCTGGCGCAAAACCCGGGGCTGGGCAAGTTCGTCTGGGATGAGTTTCAAAACGGCAGCTCAGCCTCACTGGGCAGAATCATGGTGGCCGTTGTGACCATAGGTTTTATTGGTTTGCTGCTCGACCGCGGCATGCTCAGCCTGCAACGACATTTTTCATGGAATAAACAGCTGAGCCTGCGCTGAGTCAGCTGAAGACAAGGAGAGAACCATGTCACGCGAATATTTATTGCTCAGTTATCTGGGAATGCGATTTCCGACGCCAAGCGGCGAGTTTGTGGCGCTGAAAGACGTCAACTTCACCATCAATAAAGGAGAATTCATTTCTCTGATTGGTCACTCAGGGTGCGGTAAATCCACCGTGCTCAACCTGGTTGCGGGATTGCTCGATGCAACGGACGGCGGGGTGATCCTGGAAGGCCGTGAAATTGACGGGCCGGGCCCCGAGCGGGCTGTGGTGTTCCAGAACCATGCCTTACTGCCCTGGCTGACCGTGTACCAGAACGTCGAGCTGGCGGTGAAGCAGGTCTGCAAAGGCAAAGCGTCGGCGGCGATCCGCGATGAGGTGATGCATTACCTGCAACTGGTGCAGATGGATCACGCCCATGACAAGCGGCCGGATGAAATTTCCGGTGGGATGAAGCAACGGGTCGGCATTGCCCGGGCGCTGGCCATGCAGCCCAAGGTGCTGCTGATGGACGAGCCCTTCGGCGCGCTGGATGCCCTGACGCGTGCGCATCTGCAGGATGCCCTGATGGCGATTCAGGCCGAGCTCAATAACACCGTCATTATGATCACCCATGACGTCGATGAGGCGGTGCTGCTGTCAGACCGCATCGTGATGATGAGCAACGGCCCGGCGGCGACGATCGGCGAGGTGCTGGATATCGAATTGCCGCGGCCAAGGGACAGGGTCGCGCTGGCCGATGATCCGGTTTACCAGCGGCTGAGACAAAGCGTGCTGCGTTTCCTCTATGAGAAACAACGCAAAGTGGCGCCGATCCCGGACAAGAAAAGCAAGAAGAAAGTGGCCTGATCGGGCGCAGCAGTGACATCGCGAATTTGCAGGAGAGTATTATGTTGATGCAAAGAGAAAAATTACTGGTGGTGGGCAACGGCATGGTCGGCCATCACCTGATTGAACAGCTGGTGGCGAAGAACGCCCATCAGCGCTATCAGATCATTGTGCTGGGTGAAGAGCGCTTTGTCGCTTACGACAGGGTGCATCTGTCGTCGCTGTTTTCCGGCAGCGAACATCAGGATCTGCTGCTCAGCAGTGAGCAGTGGTATCAGGACAATGGCATTGAGTTGCTGCTCGGTGAGCAGGTGGTGGCGATTGATCGCGACAAGCAAAGAGTGACACTCGCCAGCGATACCCAGCTGGCCTATGACAAGCTGGTGCTGGCAACCGGTTCATTCCCTTTTGTGCCGCCTGTGCAGGGCAGCGACCGGGACAACTGCTTTGTCTACCGTACCCTGGATGATTTGTCGTCGATCAAAACCGCCTGTGCCGGTGCCAGAACCGGTGCCGTGGTGGGCGGTGGCCTGCTCGGGCTGGAAGCGGCAAACGCATTGCGCTTGCTGGGCCTGGAAACCCATGTGGTGGAATTTGCGCCCCGGCTGATGCCGGTGCAGATTGATGATGCAGGCAGTGCGCTGCTGAAAAGCAAAGTGTCTGAGTTGGGTGTGCAGGTCCACACCCAGCGTGCCACTACGGCGATCACCGATGGTGAAACCGCGTATCACAGAATGAACTTCAGCGACCATGCGCCGCTGGAAGTGGATGTGATCGTCTTCTCTGCCGGTATCCGGCCGCAGGATACGCTGGCGCGCCAGTGTGGTCTGGAGATCGGCGAGCGCGGCGGCATTGTGATCAACGATGCCTGCCAGACCAGCGACCCGGATATTTACGCCATCGGCGAATGTGCGCTGTGGCAGCAGCGAATTTTCGGGCTGGTGGCGCCGGGGTACAGCATGGCGCGCATTACGGCCGATCAGATTCTTGGCGGTGACAGCCGGTTCAGTGGCGCGGATATGAGCACCAAGCTGAAGCTGATGGGCGTCGATGTGTCTGCCATCGGCAACTCGCTGGGCCAGGGCGAAGGCTGTCAGGAGATGGTGCTGCAGGACATGCGCGCCGGTGTGTACAAGAAGCTGGTGGTGAATGACGCCGGCGACAAACTGCTGGGGGCGATCCTGATTGGTGATAATCAGGACTATGATGCCCTGTTGCAATGCTACCTCAACGGCATGCCGCTGCCTGCGCATCCGGCCGAGCTGCTGTTCGACTGCTCTTCTTTACAGGGCAGCAAAGACGCCGGTGCCATCATTTGCTCCTGCCACAATGTCACACGCGGTGACATCGCCGACGCGGTGCAGGCCGGGACGCACGAGCTGTCTGAATTAAAAAGCTGCACCAAGGCCGGCACAGGCTGCGGCGGCTGCAGCACCATGGTGAAAGCCATACTCGATGAAGAGCTGGCCGCCCTGGGCATGGAAGTCAATAACCACATCTGCGAGCACTTCGCTTATACCCGTCAGGAGCTGTTTCATCTGGCGCGGGTTGAGCAAATCCGCAGTTTTGACGAGCTGATCGCCCGTCATGGTCAGGGAATGGGCTGTGATGTCTGCAAACCCGCTGCCGCCTCGATTTTTGCCTCCCTGTGGAATGAACATGTTCTGGATGCCAAGCATCAGCCGTTACAGGACACCAATGATGCCTTTCTGGCAAACATGCAAAAAGACGGCAGTTATTCTGTCGTGCCCCGGATACCGGCCGGCGAGATCACCCCGGAAAAACTGATTGTGTTAGGGGAAGTGGCGAAAAAATATGACCTGTACACCAAGATCACCGGCGGACAGCGTGTCGATCTGTTTGGTGCTCAGCTTGAGCAGTTGCCGGATATCTGGCAGGCGTTGATTGACGCCGGATTCGAAACCGGTCATGCCTACGGCAAGTCATTGAGAACTGTCAAATCCTGTGTCGGTTCCACCTGGTGCCGCTACGGTGTGGATGATTCCATGGGATTGGCCATTATGCTGGAGAACCGTTACAAGGGGCTTCGCTCACCGCACAAACTCAAGTTTGCCGTGTCCGGTTGTACCCGGGAATGCGCCGAAGCACAGAGTAAAGACATCGGTGTGATAGCGACAGAAAATGGCTGGAACCTGTATGTCTGCGGCAACGGCGGGATGCGCCCGCGCCATGCGGATCTGCTGGTGTCTGATCTGTCTACCGATGAGCTGGTCACCATGATAGACAGGGTGCTGATGTTCTATGTCCGCACGGCCGATAAGCTGCAGCGCACCTCAGTGTGGCTGCAAAATCTGGAAGGCGGTCTGGACTACCTGCGCAGTGTGGTGGTCGACGACAGCTTAGGCCTCAACGCCGAGCTGGAAGCGCAAATGAATCATGTGGTGGACACCTATCAGTGTGAATGGAAAACCACCTTGTCTACGCCGGAAAAACTGGCCCGCTTCCGCCGCTTTGTTAATGAAGGTGACGCCGCTGCAACACCGGATTACCGGCGTGAACGCGGCCAGCGTATTCCGGTCCGGATGGTCGATCCTAAGGCAGAGTTAATTCAGCACACAGAACAGGAGGGCGCATGAGCTGGAATAGAGTCTGCGATCTGGATGCCCTGATTGCCAATTCAGGGATGGGCGCAATTGTGGGTGGGCGACAACTGGCCCTTTTTTACCTGCCAACCCAAGAGCCGGCGGTCTTTGCGCTGGATAACTGGGACCCCATCGGCAAGGCATTTGTGATGGCCAGAGGCATAGTGGGAGACATCAAAGGGGAAGTGTGTGTGGCCTCGCCGCTGTATAAACAGCATTTCAGCCTGCAAACCGGTCAGTGTCTGGAGCAGCCCGACGTCATTGTGCCTGTCTGGCCAGTGAAGGTAGAGAAAGGGGAGGTGTGGATCAACACAACCGCATAACAGTACCCGGTTAAAAACGACAAACTGTATCGCACTCAAAAAATAAAAAAAGCCGCGCATCATGGTGTGACGCGGCACGAGCCAGCCAGGGGGATCCTCATGGCTGGCTTTTTCATTCAATGACTTACGTTGTCGAAAAATTGACGCTGGTAAAAATACATCATTCTGAGAAATACCAATTTTATTGTCAGTCAATCTGTACCTTTTGTGTGAATTTTGAGCGTTATCAAATTTCACAACAGCGTTTTTCCCATTACTTCTATGCTCATCTATTCATACAGGAAGACTATCAAAAGACATTTTGGAAATGTTCTCAAAATACGCTGGCGGGAAATGGCTATTGATCATTGCGGATGCATTCGGGCTGTAGGCTGCACAGTGTCGGTATTGATTGTTTTGAACCTCATGACAATAAGGAAACCGTATGAATCAGGTATTTCAGAAGGCCAGGGATAAGCACATGCAACAAGCCACTAATAACGCAGAAGCAGAAAAAGAAACGGTTGAGAAACAGCAAGCTCGGTCGCACATTTTACTGACCACACTTGAAGATGCTGTGAACCACTTTGTTGCACATAGCGGTGAGGACTTGGCAATGAATCAGGACAAAATGCGTGAATTGCATCGGCAGCATCCTCTCTGTCCGGAAGGTTAGGGATTGGCTGCACCGCATGATAGTCAGTGAGTACGGGCAAAGGAGAGGACAGAATGAAAAGCTGGTTTTCTGGATTAAGTATTGCTGCACGAATATGGATGCTGATGGCTTTGTTTGCCGTAGGATTAGTGGTGAATACCTTTGTGAATGCCAGCAAATCGCGTGAGTTTATGCGAGACAATTATGAGCGGGGAGTGGTGAATCTGGTCGAGAGTGCTGTCAGCGTGATTGAGTACTACCACGGGCTCAGTCAGACCGGCGTTCTGAGCGAATCTCAGGCGAAGTCTGACGCCATTGCGGCCATCGCCGCTATGCGGTTTGATCAGGGTAACTATATCTTTGTGAACGATCGAAACGGGATTCAACTGGCGGGTGTCGCGTCTCTGGTTGGCACCAATACAATGGGTCTGGAAGATGCGGAAGGCTTTCAGTTTGTGCGCCAGTTATATGTCGAAGCCAGAAACGGCGGCGGCTTTGTCGATTATGCCTGGCACAGTGGTCAGAGTACCAATGCGTCTGAGCCTAAAACCAGTTATGTGCTGGAATTCGGCCCGTGGCAATGGCTGGTAGGCAGTGGCATGAATATGCAGGCGTTGCAGACGGATGTACGGAAAGCAGAAATTATCTCCCTGACGAATGTCGGTATCATGCTGGTCGTGCTGTCTGTCCTGATTGCGTTGATGATCCGCTCGATTACCAAGCCATTAAAACAAACCGTGGGTGCGATGAAAGCCTTGTCCCGCGGTGAAGGCGATTTAACCCAGCGCCTCGGAGAAGAGGGCGCACGGGAATTGGTGGATCTGTCACGGTATTTCAATCAGTTTGTCGCATCGGTTCAGCAGATCATGGTGCAGATCAGTACGGCGGGCACTCAGGTTGCGACGGCTGCCAATCAGGTGTCGTCATCAATTCATACCGTCGATGGCAATTTAAACCAGCAGCAAAATGACGTTGAACAACTGGCAACCGCTATGAACGAAATGCTGGCGACGGTAGAAGAGGTCAGCCGTCGCACGGTTGAAGCCAACGATGCCAGCTTGTCGGCAGCCAAAGGCACCTTGAATGGAAAAGCCATTGTTGACAGAAATGTCGAAGAAGCCAATCTGCTGGCGGATAATATTGACCAGGCCAGCAAGGTGGTAGAGCAACTGGCCGCCAACAGCCGCAATGTGGATACCGTGCTGGAAGTGATCCGCGGAATTGCTGAGCAGACCAACCTGCTGGCATTAAATGCCGCGATTGAAGCCGCCCGGGCCGGTGAAGCCGGACGCGGTTTCGCCGTGGTTGCCGATGAAGTCCGCACTTTGTCGCAGCGCACTCAGGAATCGACGCTGGAAATCCAGAAAATTGTCGAGCAGTTGCAGCACGGCGCAGAAAATGCGGTGAAAGTGATGGCAACAGGCACAGAAAAAGCCACCAATGCCTCGAAAATATCAGCAGAAGCCGGAGAGGCACTCAACAATATTAACGCTGAAGTGCAGACCATTCAGGCGATGAATCAGCATGTCGCCACTGCGACCGAGCAGCAGACACTGACCCTGAACGACATCAACTGCAATGTGGTCAGTCTCAAAGACATGTCCTTGTCGGTGGCAACTGAGTCAAACCAAATGGCGCAAGCGAGCGATGAGTTAATCCATGTCTCTGCTGATCTCATAACGATGATCAACCGTTTTAAGCTGGCTTAGAGGCCAGCTTTGGATGCTGAGTCATAAGGAATCCCGCCTTCGCGGGAATGACGGCATAACATTATGATATTAAACTAGAAATTATCGTCTTCTTTGAACGCCGTGCCAGGCGACAACCTGAAAGGTTGAATTAAGTAATGTATTGGGGAGGAAATGTGTGACAGGCTTTTGCCCCATTGTTGGTTAGAGGGGCAGTGCAGTGCTTGTCTGGGCATTTTTTGTGGCCCGGCAAAGCGGGCAAACCTTTCAGGTTGAGTTAACCCAGACGGGCGTACTTTCAGGTCGCTCGTCTGCGGTGAAGACATTGCAAAACAAGGCCGTTGTACTGATTTGTTGCCTGAAATCACACTGTGGTTGATTCAATACAGCAACTCTGAAACCGTGTTCTAATCTTGGAAACGGGATGTTTAGGGGTCTTGATAGAGCGCTTTGGCGGTAGCATGGTTTGGGGTAATTCTGAGGATTTTTCGGGTATGTCGCGCTTACTTTTAGTGGCAATCTCACCATTTCCGGATGCGCGCCAGACACTCTTTGCTGGCCCAAAGAGTGCCCAGAAATGCCTTTTGATTCTTTGGTGTTGTCCGGGTCGGTTGTAGGCGCTCCCGGCGCCGACAACCTAAAAATTCGTCCATGAATTTTTCCCTGGAGGAGTGGGTTTCTTTTGGTTTTTTGAGGTGTTGTTGCTGTGGATTTTGGTACGGCTGAGGTATGTCGCGCTTGAGTCTGGTGGTTCTTTTAGCATGGTGCAATGCGCGCCAGACACTCTTTGCTGGCCCAAAGAGTGCCCAGAAAGCCCTTTTTGTTCTTTGGTGTGGTCCGGGGGGGTTGTAGGCGCTCCCGGCGCCGACAACCTAAAAATTCGTCCATGAATTTTTCCCTGGGGAAGAAGATTTCTTGGATCTTGTAGTTGTTGTTGTACAGTGTGTTTTCAGCTAGGCATTCATTATTCACTTCTGTCATTGCCGCGCAGGCGGCAATCCATACAACGAGTGCAGTTTCTGTAGCTGGGTGGATATGCTGAGGCTTCTTTGTGCAGGGTAAGTGACCGATGTCGCTTTTCTCACAAGCTTATGCGTCGCTGATATTTGGTGTAAGTCATGAAATACAAAAAAACAAATAATATCAATTGGATAGCATCAGACGATTGAGTAAGATATACGACATGATGTCGTGTATCTTACTGATAGATTCATCTGGTTAAGCGTATTTAATATAATCAATATCTTAAGTTGTTTCTGATTGAAAGAGTTATATGACAGAGTTATACGACATGGTGTCGTTGAATAAAATGTTAAGCGGGAGTAGACCTTGGAATTCAATACTATCGACGAAGCAAAAGAATATGTTGTTTCGCTCACGAATAAGGCGAGAACCATCGAAAGTGTTGATTCTGCCATTAGCTACTATCAAGAAATGGTGGACAGCTCCCATAGTGAAGATTCGAGAAATTTGTGGCTTTCGGAACTCAATAAATTGAATGAGTGGAAAAATAGCGATGCGTTTAAAAGCGGAAATTACCCTCAAGGAATTGATGATCTGATTCTTGAGCTAGTTGAGTGGCGTTCAGTCATTTATGCGTTCCAAAATGTTGACACTAAGCGAGAGCCGTTTAAAGAAAGCGGATTCTACGCGCAATGGTATGTTGGCGGAATCTATGGGGTATTCTCAATATTCGGAAAGCTACTGAGCAAAGATAAGCGTGATAATTCTCTAAGAAAGCTGTGGGAAGCTATCTCACCAATTATGCTAAGTGAGGGTGCATGTACTAAACCGGAAGTTGATTGTATTAACGCTGCTCTTGATGTTAAATCCGGTCGTTTTACGAATGAAAACTCACAAGCACTGCTGTTTAGGAATAAGCTAATTTCTCATAATGAGGCCATGCCGGTTGTAAAGTGGGATGAAGTTGACAAGGACTTTGCATTTTTAATTCGGATGTGGTCATTGCTAGTCTCTTGGAGTTCATTCGGATTGTTTCAGCCATTTCGGACTGATGACCAAGCATTTCAAGGCATTGAGTCAATGTTCGATCGTTCAGAAATAAAAAATATGAAGGCAAAAAGGCAAGAATATTTAAGAATGGTGGAACAGTGGTCTACAAGCTATGTTCATACTGGTGAACCTGACCCAGGTAGAGGGGCCTTTTCTTCTTTATCTGTCAAAGTGTCCATTGTTTCTGACAATGAAAAAGCTTAACAATCGCCAGCACAGGGACAAAGTTTACGCTACGCTCCAACTTTGCCCGTGTGGCGGGCGTTAGGTGCAAGGAAAGACATGCAGAACACTCTTATAACATTGGCTGAATTTCACTATGAGCTAGGATTCATTGGGCAAGATGAATTCCGAGAGCGTGTTCATATTGCACTTTGGCTATCAGACGAACTCGATGGAGATCCAAGATTGGAATCTCCAGAAGAGGAAAGAAATGATAGCTGTGAAAAGTTTGAATCAGAAGATGAAGCTGTAGTGTCTAAGAGCGTTTCCGGAAAGGCGGCGGCAGTAGGAAATGAAGATGATTGGTTTGAATTTCTCTGTCTTAATACATGGGTTTTTACAAAAGCCGACCCAGACTCATACCCGTCTGTACCTCATGGTCATTACAAAAGTCAGAATAAACCTTGGCCTAAACTGAATCCATATACGGGCCGTGTTTTCAGCGCAAAACATCAAGAAGACAAGAGTCTGCGACTATCAAAAAAAGAAATGAAGATGATTTGGAGCGATGAAAAATTCAAAAGTTTCTGTCGTGAAATGATTATTTGGTATCAAGAGCAGTTTCCATACTATGAGTTTCATGTGCGTCGGCCATTGAGGTTTCCGCGATGGTGATGTCGCCTAACAAGCGCATGTTGTCGGACAGGTTTTCCGCTGTGCTCAAAACCAGCCGCAAATGCGGACGTTATAAAACTATGTACGTTAAGCTGAGACTGTGAGTTCAAATCAGAGCTACAACTATTTATTTGCTATTGTATTTACTAGTTTAATTTCACAATAGGCTACTGAAATGGCAAAGAATGTTTATCGCGTAATGGTTGGTGACGATGTAGTTGTTGCTGGAGAAGACCAAGTTGTAGTTACTCTAGAAGATGCTTTGAGTGCTGTTGATGAGTTGGGAGATTTAGTCCATAGCGTAAAGAAAGAAGTTAAAGACTTCATCAGTGAAAACTGGGATGAATTTCTTGAGAAGCTAACAGGAATTGATGTCCCTGAATATTTGTTGGAACAGTACCCTGATTTTTATGAGTATTTGGAGCGGGTCTTACAGCTAGTCGGTTTAATGTAGAGGTAGTCGATCCCGTTTTATAACAAACGACTATGGCGTCAATCGTTAAAATCATGCTGATTTTTCATTCCATAAGACGCCATCGCGTAACATAGAATTGAGGATGATAACCATCTTCCTGACACAGGCGATAATCGCCACTTTTTTGGGTTTTCCTTCAGCCAGAAGTCGTTGATAGGTGCGTTTAAAAACAGGGTTACACTGCATAGCGGACATCAGAGCCATGTACAGAACAGTTCTGACTTGAGCCCGGCCGCCCTGTATTTTTCGAAGTCCTTTATAGCGTCCACTTTCACGGTTCATAGGCGATACGCCGACCAACACAGCTGCTTGTTTATATTCACCACCCCCAGGGAAAAATTCATGGACGAATTTTTAGGTTGTCGGCGCCGGGAGCGCCTACAACCGCCCCGAACAACACCAGAGAAACAAAGGCATTTCTGGTTACTTTTTGTGCCAGCAAAGAGTAACTGGCGCGCATCCAACGGTGCTGAGAAAACACCGAACTCAAGCGCGACATAACATCCGCAAGAATTGATGTTCTTTCAAAATGATTCTGTGAAACAATACCTTGCCTCGGTGATCTTCACCGTAGATACTGAAGCTATGTTTGGCTAAATCAATGCCATAGACAGATTGTGACATGGTGACCTCCGGCGATTTCGTGTTCAGACTAACCAAGTGTGGCAAAGTCTGATGAGGGGGAGTCCATGTCATTCGTTATGTGCCACCAGAGTTTTGAGGCAATAAATTGAAGTATAAAGACTTGTCGAAAATTGCATTAGATCCATATAGCACTGAAAAGAGTATCGAGTTGCTCAAGCAGCATGGAGTTAGTGCGCCAGATTCTGTGATTGAACAGTTTTACATTGACCATAATGCTAACAGTCGCTTTTTAGAACTCTACGGTGATCTATCACTTCATGATCTAAAGTGGGAATTAATTGAACTTGATACGACGAAGTTTTTGCAAATAGGTAGTAACGCTTCATTTCCAGATTTCCTTGAGGAGGTCTCTGAAGATGCATCGTATTTCGAAGATGTTGGGGAGGCTGTTATTAATTGCCGGGAGGTAGTGCTCAATCATTGGAAAAAGCATGGGACTTGGTTAACTCCACCTATATTTCTAGATGCAAACGTTCTTGGTGGAAAATCTTGTATACCTCATTTAGTTGAGGGGCACTCAAGGGTTGGGTGCCTGCTTGGTATCCAAAAATACAGGATCATTCCTTTGGCTGATAAGCACAAAGTGTATTGGGGCTCTGTTCGCAAAAGCATATAACAAATAAGGATACGTGTCGCGAAGCCGACACTTCTATTCGGGTGTTGAACAAGCCCGGACAACCTTATTAAGCAAATTGGTCGATTGGTATTCGGTGGGGGTTGTGCCCGCGGATTTCGTCGATGGTCGGCCGATTTGATCCGGACGAAGCGCGTTGATGGACGGGAGACAGCTGTACAAATAGCGACGGCGTCATTGAGATCGTTTTTGGCACCCGTCCTGAAAGGTGCCACATACTTCGACGCCATGATCTTTGGAGTATGGCTGAGCTTCGCCAGTTATTGTGCCCTGTAACAAATTTCTACTATCGATTTTAAAACTTAGATTTATTCACAGATCAGGGGAAAAATATATGGATGTATTTTTAGGTTGTCGGCGCCGGGAGCGCCTACAACCGCCCCGGCCAACATCAGAGAAACAAAGGCATTTCTGGTTACTGTTTGTGCCAGCAAAGAGTAACTGGCGCGCGTCAGACAATGATGAGAGAAGCACCGAACTCAAGCGCGACATATGATCAGCAAGAATTGATGTCCTTTTAAAGTGGTCCGTGGATCACCCTATCCCAGAGACAAATTCACGGAAAAAATTCTAGTTTTTTGGCACCCGGAGCACCCACAAGTGCCCCAGGTAGTGTTCAAAGTTTTGTGTCTTTTCCTACACTTCCTAAAAACGGGGGGAGACACATCATGGCTGATAAATACG
>NZ_JASJOJ010000082.1:0-13572 GCF_038519165.1 Photobacterium sp. SP02 | reverse complement strand
TGATACGCGCGAACCTGCGGGTAAGATTCGCCCGGTGCCGGGTCGGTCAGGCGGATGCGGATCCGGCTTTGCACGCTGTCCAGGTTGTGCAGTTCTTCTTCGGTATGCTGGGTGTCGTCATCGTGCCAGATTTTTCGCTGCATCATAAGCACTGAGGTAATGCCGCCGGAGGTCATCAGGCGGTAGTCGTCCAACACACTGCCGAGCTTGCCGGCCAGCCTAGTGAGGGCGATGGCATTCTTCAGTACACCCTGATGGAGCGTACCACTCAAATATGAATAAGCAGACTTGGGCTGTGATAATGAAATACGTATGCCCGCTAAACCATGTTATCAATACCCTGTCAGCTCCATGAAACCTAGTCCGTTTTGGCTGCCGGAAGCGCTAACCGGGCCTTCCCAATACGGGAAAAGAAACGGCAGTAATTGATCTTCCCTTTGCGCCTGTACATCCAGATCGATCTGTTGCGCAGGCACTAGCAAATGCCAGCGGATCGGAAATGCCCTGCCGGAAAGTGTCGTTGTCGCTATCGGTGTTAACGAAGCCTGATCAGAAGACAGGGCGATTGAACGGCCATCCGGCCAGCTCAGGCTGCCGAAGACAAAAGGATCATGCTGCGTACTGCGGAGCTGATAGAGCATGAGTGCGCGGCCATCATCCAGATGGAGAGAAAACCAGTCCCAGCCGGTTTGATGCTCAGACATCGCCTGACTGCTCCATTCGCGATCAAACCAGCCCTCACCTTTCACCGCCATTGTCTCGCCGTCGAGTGTCACAACCCCGTCCAGTAACAAAAATGGCATGCTGTAGTAGTAAGACGCCAGCCGCGGATCCGTGGGGTCTTTCTGGCTGTAACCCGCCTCACCCTGTCTGACCAGATTGCCATAGCTCCGGATATTGAGCGTTGCGGCCATGCTGCTATCGTTCATGCTGCTATCGCTATTAGTGTGAGCATCGGTATGAGCATCTGAATGACTGTCTGAAAACGTCAGGGTGGCGGGAAACGGCGATGACTCCAGCCCCTGCCAGCGCCAGTTATCCAGCCAGAGACGATACGGTTCTCCTTCCACACCGGCCTGACCAATGCCGCCGCGGGCAAAGCGCTCAGCCTGCCAGCGTTTTTCTGCCGTGGTCACCACCGCATGCGCCATAAACCGCTGCGTATCTTGCCAGCCTGTGGCGCCTTCAGAGCCTGAAAGCGGCTGAGTGGCAATGCGAAATAACGTCCATTGCACCGCAATCCACTGACCTTGTTCGGTTTCCAGATTGGCCGTCAGATACCACCATTCGGTGCGAAACCCCGGATGACTCAAGTGATCCCTGGGAAACACCAGAGGCTGACCGGGCAAGACTTGTTCAAAACCCGTCTGGCTCTGCTGAGACAGTAAGTCTGCTGACCGGTTTTCTGGCACGCTCGTTGGTTCGCACCCCGATACGCCTGACAGGAGACACAAAACTAAAGCAAGCGGTTTGAACCGCGCATCAGCAAGCAGCATCAGAATGCCTCCCTGAGCGACAGCATGGCGGAACGCTTGACCAGACGCCACACCGGCCAGGCACCGGCCAGCAGCAATGCGGTCAGCGCCGTCCCGAGTGTCAGCAGGTACTGAAGCGGGAAAAACTGCACAGGCATGGTCCAGCCAAAAGAATACTTCAGCACCACATCGATCAGCAGTTGTGCCTGCAGTAAGCCAAGGGGTAGTGCAATCATTGCCGTCAGTACACCAATAGCAGCTAACTGTCCCCCGCCCAGCAAGGCCAGTTCTTTACCTGTCATACCCATACAGCGCAGTAAAGCAAACTGTCTCTGGCGCGATAGCTCACCTGCGATTGTGGCAATAAACAAGCCACCGATTGACACCAACAGCGTGAGTTTGCCCAGCGTGGCTGTGACGACGAAAGTGCGGTCAAACACCGCCAGTGCCTGTGCCATGATATGCGCGTTATCGCGAACCTGATTAGACTTCAGGCCAAATGTTTCCTGCAACCTGCCCTGAAACACGGAGGTGTGCTCTTTGTTGTCCAGGTGGATGGCAAGACTGACTTTGCCATCCTGTTGAAACAGCCTGTGCCATTGCTCATCAGACACAAAGATCTGGCTGTACGGGTTGCCGTAATCATAATAAATCCCGGCCATCAGCCAGTTCTCACCCAGCCTTAACGGTAAATCAACGCGCTGACCGGGCTGCCATCCCCTTTTCAGTGCCAGAGATTCACTGGCGAGAAAGACTTTCTCTCTGCCGTTGTTCTGCAGCGCCGACCAGTAGCCGTCTATATGTTGCTTCATGGGCAGCGACTGTTTTTCACCGTCTGAACGGCCAACACTGAGCACCTGCAAGGTATGCTCTTTCAGCTCGGCAGGGACTTCCTGTCGCCAGCGCCACCAAAGCTCGGTCACTTCCGGCTGTTCAGCGGCCCAGTTTGCTATTGCCGCGGCCTGAACCGTGGCAGGCTGCACATAGATATCGGCAGCCAGCCTCTGGCCCAGCCAGGTCTGAGTTGCCAGCCGAAAGCTGCCCACCATGGTATCCATGCCTATGGTGGCTGCCAGCGCCAGCATAAAGGCCATCGCTGCCACACCCCGGTAACTCAGGCTGGCGGCAGCATCACTGAAGAACCAGCGCACCCGTGGCGATTTCAACATTCTGGCAATGGCTTTAAATGCCGCCCACAGTATAAATGGCATGATCAAACCCGCCGCCGCTAACAGACAGCCAATCAGCACAAAGCCTGCAAACTGGCTGTGATCGACAAAATAGACAATGACGGCGGCAATAATAAATACGCCGGACATGCCTGCCTGCCAGATAAACTCTCGCCAGCTGCCCCGCACCATAGTCATATGCGCAGTCAGCCTGATCGGTGGGGTACGAATCAACCTCATTAACGGCCAGCCGCAGGCCAGCAAAGTGCCCAGAACCGCGATAAGCAGACTCAGCGCCCCCCATTGCCAGTGCCATCCCGTTGTCAGCGCAATATTCGCCTGATAGAGATCACTCAGGGTCACGGCGACAGAAGGTAATAACTGACGGGCCAGAAACAGCCCCAGTAAGTTGCCGCCCGCGACACCAATCATCAGCCAGATGACCACTTCAATGCACAAGGCGCCCGCCAGCTGTCTGCCCGTCACGCCGGCCTGACAGAGTAAGCCGACCAGAAACTGACGCTGGGTTAACGACAATGACATCGCCTGGTAGAAGATGAACAACCCGACGACAAAAGCCAGCATCCCCATAGCAAACAAATTAAGGTGAAATGCCCGGGTGAGCGGTTCCAGCTGTGCACTGTCGTTTTCCGTCAGGATCAGACCGCCGGGCAGCAGGGTATTGATATCCTGTTGCTCCTGAGCGCTCAATGCACCGCACAGCACGGCAGTGAAGCCGGAACGGGGGAATAACTGCCTGAGCAGACCCATGTCTGCCAGTAAGCGGGAGCCCTGAATCCGGTTGTTTCCCACCAGCACCAAGCGTCCGACTGCATCGCCAGAATCCAGCGTCAGTAGCTGGCCCTCTGTCAGTCCTTTTATCGCGGCCAGTTCGCGATTTATCCATACCGGATAAGGCTTTTGTGTCAGGGACAGTGCTCCCGTCACCTGACCATTGGACTGAGTGAACGGCAGCATCACAAACGGATCGATACCTGCCAGCGTCAGCTCACCGGCTTCAGTCGTCTGAATCCTGTGGGTTTCGAGGGGGACACATTGCTTATATCCCAGCCGCCTCAGCTGAATGTAAAAGCCCTGAGGCACAGTCATTCCTGCCTGATGATGCCGGATGGCATACTGAAACGGGTTATCAAATAACAGCTCGCCTTGCCTGTAGCTCGCTTTGGCCTGCTGATTGACCGCCAGCACGCCGACGAGCAGAGCAACGCCCATCATTAACCCCAGCAATAAGAGCACTATCTGCAAAGGGTGGCGCCGGTAATGCCCCCACAACGCATTAAAGACGGGGCTGCGCATTCAGTACGCCCCCTTTCAGCACTATGCTGGAATTCATATGGGAGGCAACCTGCTTGCTGTGAGTTACCAGCAGCAAGGAGCAATTTAGCTGCTCACAAAGTCCGGTCAGCAATCGCATGACAGCCTGAGCATTGCGCTCATCCAGACTGCCCGTCGGTTCATCGGCCAGCAGGATGTCGGGCTCCATGTATAGCGCCCGTGCAATGGCCGCCCGTTGCTGCTGCCCCCCTGACATTTCCTCCGGGTATCGCTTAAGTAAAGGTTTTAAATCCAGTGCGGAGACAATCGCTCGCCACAATTCAGGTTTTTCCGGCCAGCCTTTCAACTGGCGGCAGAATTGAATATTGTCTTGGGTTGTTAAGGTAGGAAGCAAGTTAAACTGCTGAAAAATAAGACCAATATGATGACGACGAAAAGCAGTGCGCTCACGTTCTGTCACGGCATGAATCGGGGTATCTGCCAGCCAGATTTCGCCTTGGTCTGCCTTATCCAGCCCTGCAATAAGATTGAGTAATGTGCTTTTCCCTGACCCGCTTTCCCCCATCAATGCAACCTGTTCGCCCCGCTGCAGTGTCAGTTCGGCGCCCTGAAGCACAGAATGAAACTCATTGCCATCCTGATACCCTTTGCAGAGTTCAACAAGTCGCAGCATTCCCACCTTAGTGGACACAATACGAGCCTCCTTTTTACCATTAACTGCCGCTTATCAGCCTGAAAGCAATGTATTTTCAGGAGAATGGGTTCAGGAGCTAAGTGTAGTACAAGGCTTGCTGAACAGGTGAGACGTTTAAAAGTGCCGACTTGTCTCATCCGGATCACCCTACCCTCCGACGAAACACACTATCCTTATACAACAACGCCGATGTTCAGTGTGAAGTAGCATCAACTCTGCCGTACTGGTTCAGGGGAGCATAAATGGGGCATCCGATTATTAAGAAATCATCAAAGGCTGCGCTTGCCAACCTGGCAAACTACCGGCAATGCTATGATGAATTCGATAGTCCTTGTCCAGAAGGGCCTCAACTGGCAGGACTACCGAATGGCGGCCTGAATATTTGCTATGAAGCGCTGGACCGTCACCTCAACAGCCCTGTCGCCGACAAACTCGCCATACGCTGGATCAGTAAAAATGATCAGGTGGTCGACTACAGTTATCGCGCTTTGTGTCAACTCACCAGCCGTTTTGCCAGCATACTCCCAGCCTTAGGCTTACCGACAGGTGCCCGTATTTTCAGCCTTCTCGGACGCCAGCCAGAACTCTATATCGCTGCGCTTGGCACCTTAAAAGCCGGATCTGTTTTTACGCCGCTATTTTCTGCTTTCGGTCCTGAACCCATTCGTTCCCGTATGGAAATCGGTGAAGCCCAATTACTGCTGACCACCCTCAGCCTGTATCGCAAAAAAGTGAAACCGTGGCGAGACACCCTGCCAAGTCTGAAAGCCGTCATTTTAATCGATGGTGACTCTGGCTCCGAACCCGACTGTTACTGTCTGGCAGAGCTCATGCAAAAAGCCAATCCCGACTTTCCTTGCGTCAACACGCAACCTGAAGACATGGCCCTGCTGCACTTTACCAGTGGGACGACCGGCAAGCCGAAAGGGGTGATCCATGTGCATCAGGCTGTCGAGTATCACCAGCGATCGGCTTTCTGGGCGCTGGATTTGAAACCCTCAGATATTTACTGGTGCACGGCCGATCCGGGCTGGGTAACCGGTACGTCCTACGGCATCATCGCCCCATTGTGCTTAGGTGTAACAATGATCATCGACGAAGCCGAGTTTGACACCGAGCGCTGGTATCACCTGCTCCAGCAACAAAAGGTGACTGTCTGGTATACCGCGCCAACCGCTATCCGGATGCTGATGAAAGCTGGCACCGATATTCGAAATCAGTATGACCTGTCTGCCCTGCGCTTTATTGCCAGTGTCGGTGAGCCGCTCAACCCTGAAGCCGTCATTTGGGGTCAGACCGTCTTTTCTATCCCTTTTCATGACAACTGGTGGCAGACAGAAACCGGCGGCATCATGATTGCCAACTTCGCCAGTCAGGATATCAAACCCGGCTCTATGGGCCGTCCTCTTCCCGGTATCGAGGCGGCGATCCTAAGTCAGCATGATAACGGATCGAGCGAAGTGATCACCACGCCGATGCAAGTTGGCGAGCTTGCCCTCAGGCCCGGTTGGCCATCCATGTTTCGTGGCTACCTGCATCAGGAAGAAAAATACCGGCACAGCTTTGCTCACGGCTGGTACCTCAGCGGCGATCTGGCTATGCAGGATGAAGACGGCTATTTCTGGTTTGTCGGACGCAAAGATGATCTCATCAAGTCCTCCGGACATCTGATCGGTCCGTTTGAGGTAGAAAGCGCTCTGATGGAGCATGAAGCCGTGGCGGAAGTCGGCGTTATCGGTAAACCGGATCCTGTCGCGGGTGAAATCGTCAAAGCCTTTGTGACGCTCAAGCCCGGCTTTACGCCCGATGAAGCACTGCAAAAAACCTTACTGGGATTTGCCCGCCAGCGTCTGGGGGCCGCCGTCGCACCTAAAGACATTGTTTTTCGCCGCAACCTGCCGAAAACCCGCAGCGGAAAAATCATGCGCCGGCTGCTGAAAGCCCGTGAACTCGGGCTGCCTGAAGGCGATATCTCAACTCTGGAGAGCGATGAGCAATGATCAGCAAACTCCATATCAACCGAGCTCACTTATTGCAGCAACTCAAACAGATGCTCAGGATCCGCCGTTTTGAAGAAAAATGTGCCGAACTTTATGCACTGGAGAAAATTCGGGGCTTTCTGCATCTCTATATCGGTGAGGAAGCCGTGGCAGTCGGTGTCATGAGCGTACTGACCGCCGATGACCAGGTGGTTGCCACTTACCGGGAACACGGCCATGCACTGGCCCGCGGAGTGAGCATGGGCAGCATCCTGGCTGAAATGTACGGCCGGACCACAGGGTGCAGTCGCGGACGCGGTGGGTCGATGCACCTGTTCGACCGGGCAACGCATTTTTATGGCGGAAATGCCATTGTCGGCGGCGGGCTCCCTCTGGCAACGGGGTTGGCGCTGGCCAATAAAAAAATGCAGCGTCTGGCGCTGACGGTCTGCTTCTTTGGTGAAGGCGCCGTTGCTGAAGGTGAATTTCATGAAAGCCTCAATCTGGCGGCTTTATGGCAGTTGCCGGTGTTATTTATCTGTGAGAACAACAACTACGCTATGGGTACCGCTCTGACCCTGTCTGAGTCCGAAACCAATATCGCCAGAAAAGCCGATAGTTACGGTATTGCCGCCGCACAGGTAGACGGCATGAATGTGGTCGATGTGGAGGCTGCCACCCTTGAAGCGACGGAGTTCATTCACAAACATCAAAAACCCTACCTGCTCGAATGCAAAACCTACCGTTTTCGTGGTCACTCCAGCTTCGACAGTCAGCTCTACCGTGAAAAAGAAGAAATTGCTCTGTGGGAAGCAAAAGGGCCAGTCAGGCAACTGGTGCAATGGATGAGAAACAACAGCCATTTACTGGACAGCGAGTTGGATGAAATAGAAAAAGACGTTGAAAAGGAAATTCAGGCTGCCGTCCGTTTTGCTGATGCCGGGGAGTGGGAACCGGTTGAAGATTTGTATCGGGATGTCTATAGCCCCCGGCAGACAAACAGTTAAATCGACTTGCGGGGATAGCCAAGATGATTTCAGAAACGATGAGCTACCGGGAAGCATTACGCGCCGGTCTGGAAGAAGCACTGATTCAGGATCCCCGAGTCTTCCTGATGGGTGAAGATGTCGGCCGTTATGGCGGTTGCTACGCCGTCAGTAAAGGACTGCTTGCCCAGTTCGGGGCTGAGCGCATTATCGACACGCCACTGTGCGAGTCCGGCTTTGTCGGTGTCGGCATTGGCGCGGCTCTCGGTGGCATGCGCCCGATTGTCGAAATCATGACGGTGAACTTCAGCCTGCTGGCGATGGATCAAATTGTCAATACGGCTGCCACCCTGCGTCATATGTCAGGTGGTCAGTTCAATGTCCCCCTGGTGATCCGCATGGCTTGCGGCGCTGGCAGGCAACTGGCCGCTCAGCACTCGCACAGCTGGGAAAATTTTTATGCCCATATACCCGGTCTCAAAGTCCTGAGTCCGGCCACTCACAGTGATGCCAGATACATGCTGGGACAGGCACTGACTGATCCAGATCCTGTCCTGATTTTTGAGCACGTCATGTTGCTCAATGAACCCGGCACAGTCCCGCAAACCCCTGATGCACCAATGGACAAGGCGCTGATTCGCCGCCTGGGAACCGATATCAGTCTAATGACTTATGGGGGCAACCTGCCGAAAGCTCTGGCTGCCGCTGAACAACTGCAACAAGACGGGGTCTCTGCGGAAGTGGTCGATCTGCGCTGCCTGCGCCCACTGGACAAACCCACACTGCTTGAGAGCGTTAGCAAAACTCACCGCGCCGTCATCATTGATGAAGGCTGGCAAACCGGCAGTCTGGCCGGTGAAATCAGTGCCATCATCATGGAAGAGGGATTCTGGCATCTGGATGCGCCGGTCAAACGGGTCTGTAGTGCCGAAGTGCCGATTCCCTATCCCCGGCATCTGGAGCAGGCTGCCCTGCCTCAGGTTGCACAAATTGTCGCGACGGCCAAAGCCGTGATGGAAGGTCGCTGATGACTCACCAAACTTTTGACATTGTGATGCCTTCACTGGGTGCCGACATGCGTGACGGCATGCTTACTGAATGGCTGGTTGCAGAGGGCGATCATGTCAACAAAGGTGACTCTATCGCCGTGATTGAAACCAATAAAGGCGCCATTGAGATGGAAAGCTACCATACCGGCACCATCAGCCGGCTTTTGGTACAGCCAATGTCCACACTGCCTGTCGGGGCCATTCTGGCCAACATCGACCTCGACGCTGAAACAGACATAGGCACAAGTGACGAGACACAGCCACCTGAACAACCATCGTCCCAGAGACAAGATCAACCTCTGGCGGCTCCCGCCGCTGCGCCAGCTCAAACCACAGACACCTCCGCACGCTCCGCGGCGGGCTCTCCCATGGCCTCGCCTGTAGTCAGGGCAATGGCGCGACAACAACAACTCAATCTGCAAGGCATCACAGGAACAGGCCCGTCCGGTGCCATTTTATTGCGGGATTTGAACAAGGCGCATCAGGCCCAGCAAAGCAATGACGCAGAAACGCCAGCCATATCACCCACAACCAAGACAACAGACACAGGCGCCAACCGCCGTAATCAAGCCGCCATGCGAGCAGCGATTGGCGCTGCGATGGAAAAATCCAAACGGGAAATTCCTCACTACTATCTGAGCCATGACGTCGATCTCAGCGCGGCACAACAATGGCTGAGCGATCAAAATGCCGACCGGGACCCTGAAGATCGCCTGCTGTTACCGGCCCTGCTCATCAAGGCCGTCGCTACGCTTCTGCCTCACTTTCCGTCACTGAATGGCTTCTACCAAAACGGGAGCTTTGATCAGGCACAGGCTGTTCATATCGGTACAGTGATCAGCCTGCGAGAAGGTGGTCTGATGGTGCCTGCCATTCATAACGCTGACCAGCTTTCGCTCAATGACACCATGCTGGCGCTCAGGGATATCAGCCTCCGCAGCCGGACCGGCCGGCTGCGCAGCTCTGAGCTGACCGATGCCACCATCACGATGACCAATATCGGCGAGCGGGGTTGTGATGGGGTGTTTGGCGTCATCTACCCGCCGCAAGTCGCGATCCTGGGTTTTGGCCGCTTGCGTCAGTCACCTCAAGTGAAAAACAATCAGATTGAAATCTGCGATACCCTGACAGTCACGCTCAGTGCTGACCACAGGGTCAGCGACGGCATCCAAGGTGCCAAGTTTCTTCATGCGCTGTCTCAGCAATTACAACAACCGGAGCAATTATGAACCAAGACGACATCAGGACACTGATCATAGAAGCTATACAGAGTGTCGCTCCGGAAATCACCGAAGCGGACATTGCCCCGGATGAGGATCTGCGCGAAGCATGCGATCTCGACTCAATGGATTTTCTTAACCTGCTGGCTGCTCTGAAGAAAAGCTGCGGTGTGAACATCCCGGAAGCTGATTATCAGCACGTCAGAACCTTCACGGGCCTGGTTGACTATCTGAATGATCACTTGGCTTAGTTGCAGCCATAACAAACAGGTCTCTCTCATTGCACCTGATCTCCGGTGCGAATGTCATGTAAGTGCAGGCGGATCTGCTTTTCGATCTCGAGAATCGCAAAAAATACACAGCCGACGACGAGGATGATCACCCCATCCCAGAACGGAATAGCCACTGTACCGAAAAGTATCTGTAACGGCGGCAGATACGTCATGGCAAATTGGGCCACTGTCACACAGATAACGGTCAGCCAGACAACCTTGGTGCCTGCAATCAGTTCCCATTTCAACGATGTTCCATAAATATTTCTGATGAAAAACAGGTGGAATATTTCCATGACAACTAACGTATTGAGCGCAATTGTACGCGCCAGCTCTAAGGAATACGCCTGATCAACAGCGTAAGCATACATACCGAACACGCTCCCAAGCAGCAGGACAGAGACAAAAATAATACGCCATACCAACTCTCCGTTCAGCAATGGTTCACTACGGGGACGCGGTGGCCTGCGCATGGTATTGGCCTCCGTTGGCTCGAAAGCCAGGGCAATCCCCAGAGTAATCGCGGTGATCAGGTTGACCCACAGAATCTGAATGGGCGTTATCGGCAGTGTCATCCCGAAGAGCAACGCCACCATGATAGTCAAAGCCTCTCCGGCATTAGTCGGCAGCGTCCAACTAATGACCTTCTTAATATTGTCATACACAGTTCGCCCTTCACGAACCGCTGCGACAATTGATGCAAAATTATCATCAACCAGGACGAGTTCCGCTGCTTCTTTCGCCGCTTCACTGCCTTTGAGCCCCATGGCTATACCCGCATCGGCACGCTTGAGCGCAGGCGCATCATTAACACCGTCACCCGTCATCGCAATGGTCATCCCGTGAGATTGCAGTGCCATCACAAGCCGCAATTTATCCTCCGGGCTGGTGCGGGCAAAGATATCCGTATCAATCACAGCCGCCGCCAACGCATCATCATCCATGTCATCGAGGTCGGCCCCCGTCAACACCTTGTCCGGGTTTTGCAAATGAAGCTTTTTCGCGATCGCGGCGGCAGTGCCCTTGTGATCACCGGTAATCATTTTTACCCGGATGCCGGCAGCACGACATTCCGCAATCGCGTTAATGGCTTCAGGACGCGGCGGGTCGATCAAGCCAACAACGCCAATCAATGTCAGATCCTGCTCAACATCGGTGAATTCAAGAACGGTATGATCCGGCGGCACAGATTTGACAGCAAAGGCCAGTACACGCTGTCCTTGAGCGGCAATGTCCTCAGCTTGTTGATGCCAGTAGCTGACGTTAAAAGCTTCATTTTTGCCAGCCACAGTACGCTGCTGGGTACACATCAAAAAGATTTGCTCCGGTGCCCCCTTTACGGCAACAAACGCATGATTTTCGTGATCGTGATTGAGCGTGGCCATGAAACGGTGTTTTGCATCAAAAGGAATTGCATCGGTCCGCATCCACCCTGCAAGCTCCTCCTGAATATCAATGCCAATTTTACCGGTCAGGGCGAGCAAAGCCCCCTCCATCGGGTCACCAACCACCGCCCATGTACCATCGTGATGGTGTAAAGAGGCGTCATTACACAATACGGCGACACGGCCAAGTTCATCCAAAATGACGTGTTCACTCGCATCGACTGCCGCTGCATTTAACCAGATTTCCCCTTTCGGCTCATATCCCATTCCACCCAGTGAGAAAATATGGGCGTCGGTCACGACAGAGGCGACCATCATCTCGTTACAAGTCAGCGTGCCTGTCTTATCCGTACAAATTACCGATACCGCCCCCAGCGTTTCAATGGCCGGTAAACGCCTTACAATGACATTGCGCCGCGCCATGGCCTGTACACCAACGGCCAGCGTGATGGTCAGCACCGCCGGAAGCCCCTCTGGGATAGCGGCCACTGAGAGACCCACGACAGCCATCAGCATATCCGAGAAGGCAAAATTACCAACGAAATACCCGAAGGCCAAAACTACGGCTGCGATTAACAAAATCAGGACTGTTAACCATCGCGCAAACACATTCATTTGTCTGAGCAAGGGTGTTGTTAGCGTTTCAATGGTTGAAAGCATGCCACTGATACGGCCGATTTCCGTGTCAGCACCAGTGGCAACAACCACTCCCCACCCCAGACCGCTGGTCACAAGCGTACCGCTGTACGCCATACACACTCTGTCACCGAGAGCCGTATTCATTGTAACGGCGTGGGTGTCTTTCTTAACGGGGACCGACTCGCCCGTCAATATTGCTTCCTGAACCTGAAGGCCATTTACTTGAAAAAGCCGGAGATCGGCGGGCACCTTATCTCCGGCTTCAAGCAGCACTATGTCTCCGGGTACTAACATCTCGCCTTCTACCGTATGACGCATTCCTTCTCGCAGCACCGATGCTTTCAGTGCGAGCATATGGCGTATGGCATCCATCGCCTGTTCAGCCTTCCCCTCCTGAATGAAACCTATGACCGCATTCACTATGACGACAGCCAGAATCACAAGCGTATCTGCCACATGCCCCAGCATGGCTGTCATAACAGCAGAACCAAGAAGGACATAGATAAGAATATTGTGGAACTGCTGCAGAAAGCGAAGCAGGGAATGTGGCTTTGGGGGTTCAGGTAAACGGTTCGGGCCATAAGAGGACAGACGTTTTGCTGCCTCTTCAGAAGAAAGGCCGTTTTTATCCGTATTCATTGCAGCAATGGCATCTGAGGACGCCATTTCATGCCACTCCCTCTTTTCCCGGCTCTCTGCTCGACGCTGCATTGTCTGATAAAACTCCTTTATCCTCTTAACTCTTTGACCACTACACCATTAATGGCAGGCTCTGATGAGGAATCAAGGCTGATAACAAGAAATCGATAATTCCAGCATAACTTGACTCATCTTTTGAGTGTGAACTCCTAAAATAAAATGAGTCCCGGCTCTGAGTTGATCAGAATCATCAGAGTGTCCAAAAGGAGAGCAGTATGACTTCCGACCACCAGAGCACTGCCAATCCGTTCATTTACTGGTACCACCAGTTACGCGTTACCGACATTCCTTTCGTTGGCGGTAAAAACGCCAGTCTGGGTGAAATGATTAGCCAGTTGAAAGAGACAGGCATAAAAGTACCGATAGGTTTTGCCACCAGCGCCCAGCTCTTTCGCGACTTTCTGAAACAAAATCAGCTTGATGAACCCATTGCCCAACTGCTGGCAGATATGACTGCCGGCGTCATAACGCTGACAGACACAGGCGAAAAAATCAGAGCACTGATCGCCCAGGGCAGTTTCACCACAGAGCAAGAAGAGGCTATTACCCTTGCTTATCAACAACTTTGTGAGCAACTGCAGACCGCCAATGTCAGCGTTGCGGTCAGAAGCTCAGCCACGGCTGAAGACCTGCCTGACGCCAGCTTTGCCGGCCAGCAGGAAAGTTACCTCAATATTTGCGGCCGTGAACAGGTACTGCAGGCCTGCCA
>NZ_JASJOJ010000081.1:0-13702 GCF_038519165.1 Photobacterium sp. SP02 | reverse complement strand
GTCCGGGCATGAAAACATCGGACCTTGATTAATTGTGTGTGAGAAGGTGTATCGGCTATCGGGTTGCTGAATCAGCCCACAATGGCAGTACATCATGATGACGCTCTCCGCAGCGAGTGTGCGCTTATTCGTGCTGTCGGCGGCTGTGCGATAACAGAGCAACGAATAAGCCCGGCATGGCTCTTTTTTCATCTCGGTTCAGTACTTGAACACACTGGGTACGGTCATCAATACGTACAGCGCAAAACCCTATCAGATTGAATACCCTAATCAACTGATTTAATAGCCTCTCCCACCTGAAAATGTCACTTTGTGGTATTGAGCCAAAAAATAATTTCTGTTTTGGCTCATTGAGTTACCGCTTTACGTGACTGCCGTGTTCGGTTCCGACAGGGTTAGCGTCATCATCGCCCGGCTGTCATTGGCCCCGAACAGGAACATACTGCGCACCCGCTGGCTGTCGCTGTGGTACAGCGCTAATGCCAGAGTGGCAAACAATGAGGCTTCACCCAGATAGCCCCACAAGCTGTGGCTGAGCACAAGCTGTTCGGGATTAGTCAGCCGTTCACCTCGGGCACCAATGGCAAAACCGTACTCTTCATTTTGAGATCTCAGGTTGGTCATATCACTGAACAGCAAGCCAAAGTCATCCACGGATTTGCTTTGTTTGCGCAGGGCACCAGACATCAACTGCTCGCCCGCACCCTGCTCGCAGTGCCAGCTGTCCAGTCTGGCCTGTGGCGTTAATTTCAATGCTTCGACCAGGCTGCGCGATGCCAGTACGGCCCCTGCTGCACCCTCGCTGGCGATCACTCCCCAGGGGTGCTGGGAGGTCTGCAGTAAATTACGCTGTGAAAGTGTATCCAGTGCCGATATTGGGGAATCCACAGAAATCGCCATCACCACTTCTTCTTCGTTCAGGCTTTTTAACACATCAGAAAAATGCGTATGTTCTGTGTGGTGACTCAGCACCACCCGGCCAAGTACCTTTTCTAAGCCGCTATCAGGACGCCAGATTTGATACCAGTTATCCAATTGCGACTGCGTGATGGCTTGTGGCATACGCACATATAGCGGTACTGGCGGCAGGCTGCCCGGCAGGTTCACCGCCAGTTGGGTCACCAGCAGGGCCAGCATGGCAAAGTATTTGTCGGCCGTGTTTTCTTCAGCATCCAGATAGGTGATTGGCGCAACCGTCGCTTTGCTGTCGTCATCTGCCACTGCCCGGGTCTCGTACATGTCCAAATCTGCCTGCGCCACGGCAACAGAAATATCCAGGTTGAACCCCGCCGCGGTGACGGCATCGGCGCAAAGAATGTAACGAGCAGCGGATAAACTCATACAACAGCCTTTTCTTCAGAAATAACAGTATTGACTAAGTCAGCCTCCTGTCCCTGACAAGGAAAAGCCGCCGACCAGGTGGCCGTAACAGTCAAAGCATCGGCATCCACGGATAAGGTATGCAGCGCCATGGGTTGCTGGCGCTTTTGACTGCCAAACGCCGCTTCGGCAACAAAAGTGCGCCGCGGTAACGTAAAATAGAGCGTCTCTTCATGACTGAACCCAGAGACGATGATGCGCTCACCGCCAGCCAGTAACCCTTTTGTCTGCTGATCAGCAGGTGCTGACTGGTAAAACGCCGTTGAAAAATCAACAGGATATAACGGTCGGCGTTCGTCTGACCATTTGTCATCAAACGTACCCGCCAGACGGGCACGCGCCGCATCAAAGACAGCCAGCGGACCAAACCCGGCTGGTTGCACTTTCGCGGCATCTGGCTGCCAGTCCTGTTTCAAATAGAACACCGAAGGCACAGGCTGGGTCAGCAAATCCATCGTTTTGTTCGCCACCCCGCAGCCAATCCGGTTACGAGGATCGTCTCCCCCTAAAGCATGGGCATAAGACACCGGACGCTCGATAAAAGGGGCGGGGACAGTGACACCTACCTGACCGGCCTGGGTGATCCATTGCCGATCACCCACTACCGTCAGGGTTTTATCGATATGCTCTTCTATCAGCAAACGGCACTGCACACGGGTCACGGGTTTCTTGCCCAGGCTCCGGGCGTGACCTTTCACCAGCACGTCTGTATTGGCTTTACTGACGACAAAATCCTGATCCGCTACCATGGCGGAGAAACCAGGTTCACCGTCAAACACAGGGGTTGAATAGATCTCTGGCTGCGTCTGTACTGGCTGCCACTGGCCTTCACACTGCTGCCAGCCGGTTTTTAAACACACCACCCATACCGTCTGTCCGTGATGATCACGCGCAAACTGCCCTTTCATGGCGTAAGGTAAATTAGATTCAACGTCCCACAGCTGCATCACGCATCCTCTGGTTATACCGCTCCGATGCAGTAGTGTTTTTAGAAAGTGTATGAATGGCCCGCCGTTGTTTTTCCGGCCAGCTCATGGGGTCATAAGGCACATAAATGCCGCCATTCAGGCATAAATCCTGCCAGACCCAGGTCCGAAACAAGGCAGGCATAGACGCGCTTTTCAGCACATCGATACTGGTGGCATAGCTCAGCGAGCCGCCCATTCTCATCATGGGCACCTGTACCGCTTCCGGCTCAAGATCCTGCCACCAGTGCATCAGAAACTCTGCGGCCTGCTGTGCGTTGTACTTCACGCCCAGATCGGCGACACGAACTGGCACTTGCTCTCCCAGAATCAGAAAAATCGCACTCAGCCACTGCTCCTGCTGTAGTTCATCCTGTGCGCTGAAAAGCGCTTCAATCATCGGCTCCACAGCGAGCGGATCTCCTGCCAGCGCCGCTTTCAGATAAGCGTGTTTGTCATTCCCGAAATCGGGCAGCGTGAACGATTCTGGCAGGCGATTCAAAATGGCGTATTCATCCACCTGCTGAAATGCCTCTTTCTGGGGCAGGATGTCACCACGAAGCCAGGCCACTTTGTCTTTTCGCACCAGCAAATGGGTAAATAAAGACTGAGCAGGATCGCCATGTTCAATCACCCAGTTCATACCGGCCTCGTGCCCTGAACAGGCCAGCTGATGCCGGGCCAGCTCGCTCACTTTCGCCGAGCCATCCCGGATACACTTGGTGGCGAACTCAGCATTGAGTTCATGACGGCGCACCAACGCCCGCATCGCCAGTTCAAACTGTGGGATCTGGCTGATGGCCGCGGACTGCAATGTCTCAATCAGCTGTGTTGATGTCGCCAGAGATACCGTATCCAGCCACACTTGTGGCTGCAGTTTGTCGACTAACAGCAATGACAGTCTTGCCGCGCTCGGATCAAGCGGATCAATCTCTGCTGAGCTCAGCACCCACAGCAGCACCTGGGAATGGGTGTCGGCCAACGGATATACATAGCCAGGCTCAACCCGAAAGAGCGCCACAAACACGGCCATCAACCGAGCCAGTTTCTTGTTCAGCAAATGATAATAACGACTGTCGCTGTCAGGCAAACCGCTGGCTAATGCACGATGACGCTGAGCCAGCAAGAAGCGCACTGCTTCAGCAGCACTATCGGCTTTCTCTCGTGCAAAACCCTGTATACCCGGTGCAGAGGCTTCAGCGCGCTCAACCGCCTGCTTCATCGCCGCGGCCAGCTGCTGCAAATCCTCTTCCGTAAGAATGCTAACACCTGACACTTCAGGCTTAATCTGGCTGATCATTATGTTGGCGCCTATCAGTTAATCGCTATTATCGCACCCTGAATTTTCTGGGATTTTTCCGCCTGGCTGTTGATGTATTTGGCTTCCGTCGTTATCCGGCTGTTTTTTCCGTCGTAGTGCGTTTTGGCACCGTGGCTGGCAACAATCAGCTGCTCTTCAGCTTCAATGCGGATATTTTTCGCTTTCAGCACCAGCTCATCACGCTGTTCAATCAAGGAAAAGAAAATGTCCGTGACCAGAGGCAAATTCGGATCATTACCGATGAATTCAATGCGACACGACAGGGCATTCTGCACAGCTAATTCAAGCTCAACCCGGTTAAACTGGCGGCCAAGCCTGGCAGCCAAACCGGATGGCATATCGCAACCATCAAAGGTGACGCGAACACTGTCCCCTTCAATGGCCAGAATATGGCCGAACCGGGCATGTAAAGGAGCCGGGGATACCCCGGCTTCTGATTCAATCATTAAATGGCTTTGTGTCTGCTGCTTTTGCATTAGTTCACCGATACTTTTCCGCCCTGAACAACCACTTTATCTGAACCATTTATAGAGATAGACGTACCTGTGATCTGGATGGAACCGTCACTGTTGAGCACTAGCTGTGACTGACCGGCTTTAAGTACGATCTTGTCTTTACTGATGATCTGGGTGGTACTCTTTGAATCAGAGGTAATATTACCCGTCACTGTGAGCGTGGAATTGCCCTCAACAGTGAGGTTGTCATCTTTTGTCACCTGGCTTTGCCGCGCTCCGCTCACTGCCAGGGTCTGATTTCCCGCGATATCCAGCTCATCATTCTTGCCGATTGTCGTGGTACGGTTTTCGTTCACCGCCAGTTTGGCATTCTTCACAACCGTCACGCTTTCATTGCTGTTGTATGTCACAGTGACGTCGCCATCCACTGTCTCTGTAAAAGTGCCGTTGACTTCCGTGGTTTTTGTTCCTTTGATCAGTTCTTGCTGATTCTGACCAATTTCGTTGGTTTTATGCCGCGCGACCGTCAGCAGATCATCGTTACCTATGTCTTCAAAACGGTCATTCAGCACCTTCACTGACATATCTTTCTGCGCGCGCAGATACAGCTCTTCATGATTGGTTTCATCATCCAGGCTGATCTCGTTGTACCCTTCTCCTTTATGCGTTTTAGAACGCAAGGTGGTGCGGGTTTTCTTGAGCGGCAAATCATAAGGCGGAAGATGCAGACCGTTATAAACCGACCCGGTGACCAAAGGTTGATCCGGATCACCTTCCAGGAAGCTGACCACCACTTCGTGCCCGATACGCGGCAGGAAAACAGCGCCCCAGTTCGGACCGGCCAGGCTCTGGCTAACCCGTACCCAGCAGCTTGAGTGTTCATCCGACGCACCCAATCTGTCCCAGTGGAACTGGATCTTGATGCGGCCCAGGTTGTCGGTATAGATTTCTTCGTTCGCCGGACCGACCACCACAGCAGTTTGCGGGCCTTCCACAACTGGCGCCGGTAAGGCGGGAGCCCGGTAAGTCATGTCCGCAGGGAATGCGATCACTTCGTTGTGATAGGTGGTGGGTTTATCCCCGGCTTCTTCAGCGTGAGCCTGCGGATCGCTCCCTTCGTGCTTCACTTCCAGCAGAATAAAATCACGGTTCAGAGACTGGCGCGGATGACGTTCCATCAGGAAGCTGTAACCCGGGATCAACCGCATGACACAGGTTGTCGCTTTCAACTCAGTGCCGGACACCTTATGGGCTGATAAACGGAAATCCGACTGCAGCTTACCCTGAGGTTGCTGGCCGTAACGTCCCGGATAACGGTACACGGCCAGATCGGTATAGACCTCGGCTTCATCCGATTCAGGAACATCCGCCATCAGACGGGTTTTAGGCGTTAAGTAGTTATAGTCGTTCTGTGAAACGGCACCGGTGTGCACGCGGGTGGCAAAATCGGCGTCGAAAATATGCTCACGATCCGGCACCCCGCCCGAGTCGGCATGATACAGAATCGGCGTTTGCTCGGCGCCGGGGATCAAGGTGGCGTTTTCGGCAGTGCTGGGCAGCGCGTTGACCAGTTCATTCTTATCCACAATCACCAGTTCATGGCCGCTGTGGGTATGATCGAAGTAATACCACAGGCCATGCTGAGACATCAGACGATGGATAAATGCCAGATCGGTCTCGTGGTACTGCAGAATATATTCCTGCTTCTCGCCCGCATCGGCAAGCATACGTACCGCTGTAACACCGGCTTCTTCCAGCACCGCTTCGATGATGTCATTGATCGTTTGATCCTGAAAAATACGGCAGTCCTGCCGCTGAGTCAGAAACCAGAGATCGGGCACCAACTTTAATTCATAGCGGCTGAACTGACGACCTGTGCCCAGGAAGCGGGCTTCACTGACTGTGCCATGAAAAACACGGGATACACCGCTCCCCTGACCAAACAGTTGCAGCACCCCTGCCTTACGGATAACGTCCTCAAAAGCAATATCTGCATCACGTGAAAGCAATGTGACGTTAATTTCAAAAGGTTGAAACAGACGCTCGGTGATCTTAAATTCTTCAACACGAAATTCGTGTTCTGTTTCTTCGATAGAGAAGGAAAATTGAACCGGATTACTCATTACTTTTACCTGATACAACTATGACAAAAGGGGCCGGAACCGGCCCCCATGAATCGGCGTTATTACGCTTCGCGCGGCGTACGCCAGTCGTCGTTACCTGCAGTACCACAGACTTCGTGAGTCACTTCAATGGCGCGGTAAGTCAGTTTCAGGACTTCTTCAACCACACGGTCAGAAGTCGATGCATCCTGGCAGTGAGCCATACGGGTTTGCATATCAACCAGCAGTGCATCAATCAGTTTGATGGTGTAGTAATGCTCTTGCTTGCCTTGCGTCGAAGTGCGGTAGAAGTTGATGTAAGCTTCTGGCAGCTTCTCACCACTGACCAGGGCGTTGAACAGCAATGGCGAAGTACGGTCTTGCTGCTTAGTCACGATAATTGGACGGTGAACACGCTGACCTGTTGGCTGACCGCTTTGTGGGTCACGAGGAACCGTCAGAACATGGTCCAGTTCCTGAACCAGAAATTCGTCAACGTGCGCTTCCTGCCAAGTGTTACCGACAGAATCTGCCGTGTAAGCATCTTTCGTAATGTGGCCCTGAGTTTCACCGTGGATAGACATATAAGCTGGAGTTGGCATAATCACTTTCCCTTAAATTTTAATCATTTCGATAAGTAGAGCATAACGCTGCTCTTTGCGATGATTGATATATAGCAACCACCGTGCCAACTTTAAAAACACATCAAAAACAAACAGTTACGATTTTTCGTGAATTTTAAACTCATTTTTGTTGCCAACTTTTTGGAAAATTTTCTAATTTCTTAGCAGCTCATATCTAAATTTTTGTTATAGAGGCCTTGCCTACTTTCCTGTCACCGGATTCAATTTTTCCGTTTTCTATTCGCTGTGCTCTTCAACAAGCAGCCCCGCTACATAAATCGTCCTAATATTAATTATCAATTTTTAATCAAAATCACCAAATTCATTTCATTGCGCACTTGGTTCAAGAAATACGGGTTCATAGGCTTTGCAGTGTTATTGTTTTAGGCACTTCGGTAGACTAAGGCACTAAAAATAAAGGATGCCCGCATGAAATTTTACAGGCTAGGACTTGCATGTACGCTGCCATTATTAGCGGCCTGCAATGACAACAATTTCCCCATCAAAATCTCCAGTGAAACCGTCTCTCAACAGCAGCTTGATACCATAGTTACTAATATCGAAAAGCGTTACCCTGAGGCGACCCAGGAACAAAAACAAAACGCCGCCGACGTGGTGGTACATGCCATCGAGAATCTGGTGTTTGTTGAAGGCGGTAGTTTTGAGATGGGGGATTTTGGTGCCCCTTGTGAAATCCCCAGCCGTACAGTCAAACGGATGGACTGGTCTCCGGATGCTGAATGCTTGAGTTCACCGTTTAGTCAGGAGACAGGTGCTAATCATTTGCATAAAGTCACACTCGATGCCTACTCAATCGCTAAATTTGAAACGCGATTTATTGATATGGAGTGGATGCGCCTGATTAATGGATTACCTGTGGCCAAAGAGAATTCGCGTGATGGGTCGATTGTTCAACGGGATTCTGAACGATACAAACTGCTAATAACCACAAGAAAAAACTATCCAGCTAGTGCCAAAGCATGGCAGGAAGCCAAAGATTATTGCCAGTGGCTCGGTCATATCAGTGCAATCCCCTTCGACTTACCCACCGAAGCACAATGGGAGTATGCTGCCCGAAGCCGTGGCCAATATTACTATTTTGCCACTAATAATGGTTACCGTCAGGTACGCGGGGATAACTATTTCAATCCTGAGACAGAGTATTATATTGAGTACACTGAAAATGATGCCAATGCATCAACCGATATCGAGGTCATCGACAAATTTTATCCGAACCCTTTAGGGGTTTATGGCATGACAAATCAGGTCAGTGAATGGGTGAATGACTGGTACTCCCCCGACTATTATCAGATTTCTCCGGAACTCAATCCCAAAGGCCCGACATCCGGCTCGCAAAAGGTTCAGCGCGATGCGACAGGAATAACAATGACGTTCTCCCGGATTTATAATGATCCGGTCGAAAAAGCCTATTATCCAAGCACCAGCTTTCGCTGTGCTCTTCAACAGACAAAACCAGCGATTGACCCGTCCTGATAGGGTTGACACTTTTAAGTTTTAAGTCTCAAGCCCCTTCCGGGGCTTGAATTATGCAGTTTGTGTCTCGCTTTCCTGATGGCGTTGAGCGAACTGTTGGTTAACTTGTGTTCTTTTACTGGCTCAGCCGGGTGGGACTTCAAGTAGATTTCTTTTTATCCATTGTGAACCTTATTCAAAAAACACCTGTGAATTTCCTGATTTAGCAGCCAGTTTTGTGTTTTTGTTTCTGGGGTTTCGGTACACTAAGACACTAAAAACAAAGGATTTCAGCATGAATATTTACAGGCTAGGACTTGCATGTACGCTGCCATTATTAGCGGCCTGCAATGACAACAATTCTCCCATTAAAATCTCCAGTGAAACCGTCTCTCAACAGCAGCTTGATACCATAGTTACTAATATCGAAAAGCGATATCCTGAGGCGACCCAGGAACAAAAACAAAACGCCGCCGACGTGGTGGTACGTGCCATCGAGAATCTGGTGTTTGTCGAAGGCGGCAGTTTTGAGATGGGGGATTTTGGTGCCCCTTGTGAAATTCCCAGCCGTACGGTCAGCCGGATGGACTGGTCTCCGGATGCTGAATGCTTGAGTTCACCCTTTAGTCAGGAGACAGGGGCTGCCTTCCTTCATAAAGTCACACTCGATGCCTACTCAATCGCTAAGTTTGAAACGCGCTTTATTGACATGGAGTGGATGCGCCTGATTAATGGATTACCTGTGGCCAAAGATAATTCGCGTGATGGGTCGATTGTTCAGCGGGATTCGGAACGATACAAACTGCTAATAACCACAAGAAAAAACTATCCAGCCAGTACCAAAGCATGGCAGGAAGCCAAAGATTACTGTCAATGGTTAGGGCAGGTCAGCACATTGCCCTTCGACTTGCCCACCGAAGCACAATGGGAATATGCTGCCCGAAGTCGTGGCCAACATTACTATTTTGCCACTAATAATGGTTACCGTCAGCTAAGCGGGGGGATCTATTTCGATCCTGAGACAGAGTATTATATTGAGTACACTGAAAATGATGCCAATGCGTCAACCGATATTGAGGTCGTCGACAAATTTTTTCCGAACCCTTTAGGGGTTTATGGCATGACAAATCAGGTCAGTGAATGGGTGAATGACTGGTACTCCCCCGACTATTATCAGATTTCTCCGGAACTCAACCCCAAAGGCCCTGCATCTGGCACACAGAAGGTTCAGCGCGATGCGTTAGGAACAACAATGACGTTCGCCCGTATTTATAGAGATCCGGTCGAAAAAGCCTATTACTCAGGTGTCAGCTTTCGCTGTGCTCTTCAACAGACAAAACCAGCGATTGACCCGTCCTGATAGGGTTGACACTTTTAAGTTTCAAGCCCCTACCGGGGCTTGAATTACGCAGTTTGTATCTCGCTTTCCTGACGGCGTTGAGCGAACTGTTGGTTAACCTGTGTTCTTTTACTGGCCAAAGCCTGCCCACTCAGTGGGGTATAGGGTTCAACAGTCACCAGAGCACTTTTTTCCTGCTCAGCCAGTTTTCCGACCCAACGGTTAAAGTCGGATTGTTGGCTGCCATCCAGTATGGCGTTAATCCGGGCGAGGTTATCAAACATAATTTGATCTCCGCTCATTTTTTTACCTGCAGAATTCATACGCTGCAAGATTTCCTCAAACTTATGCCAGCTGTAAGTACTTTCTTTCAGCAGCTTATGAATTGCCCATTCCTGCTCTTCGTTAAAACTCCAATAAAACGCTTCGACTAATATATCCAGCATACTTCCTATCGCTTCGGGAAGTAATTGGTTAAAAGGAATACCTGCACTCGTCGTATTGTTTAAAATCCGTTTGGCAAGAATATTGGCTTTTCGTTGACGATCTTGACTTTCATCAAACTTCATTTTCCAGGTTGATATCTGATCCCCTCCAGCTTTCAGTGTTTTGAGCAATGCTTGATTCGGGTCTCGAATCAAGTCACTGGCAAACGCAATCATGGTTGCGTCCACCAAATACCCATATGCATCCTCATTAATATTTTCTAGCACTCGATAATCCACATGCTGCAGCCCCTGCCAGATAATTTTCGCCAGCTCCCACAACTGCTCCATATTAATCATGGCGCCAAAACCACCGCCGCCACCGATACCCCAAACCAATTGCCCGGAACATTTGAGGTAGAATCGTCCTCCGATCAGAGCGAGCTGGAAATCGGCGCTGAATCCCGCCCCGGCAGCAACATTGCCCTCAAGCTTCACGTCAGCGAGCACCTGAAAATTGAAGGTGTTTTCATCTTTCGGGGGTTGCCATTCCAATCCTCCCGAAATTTGGCCGCTGGCCTGTGCCCCCGCGAACCCTTGTGCTTTAAAGCCGACATCCCCCGTCGGGGCCCTGTCTAAATCAACTCTGGGAGTAAACATCACCCCAGTACTTGCGCCATCCTCTTCCGGCCGCCCAATCTGAACTCTGCCATCGAGCATCACGCCAACAAAGCAGCCTAATGTGACTTTCCCCTGAAGGCGAAAGCAGCCAAATGAGTAAGTAGCATCGCGCCCATTACTATCCTTATAGTGCAGCTTCACTGGAAATCCAGTTTCAGAAGGGAAGAATAAACTCGCTTCTGTTTTGGCTTCGGCCAGTGAAAAGCTGGCTTCCCCGCCAATCCCTAAATCAATTTTTCCTTTCGTAGGTTCAAATGTTGTAGAAACACTGGCTTGTGCCCCCCAACGAAACAACTGTGCTTCAGCGCTTACCGCAAAAACCGTATCTCCATCTTCATCCAGGTAAGGCTGAGTCGCTTTCCATTCTTTAAATTTATCGCCATCCGCTTTCCACTCAACAAGCTTACCTTCAACTTTTAAATTCTTTTGTTCAGCCTTAATATCGTCTCGAATCGCACTGCCGAAGCCCTTATAATCTCTTTGCTCCAAGGCATTCATCGCATGACTATTTCGGGCCACGCGTTTCCAGCGCCTGACTTCACGCTCGTGAAACCGAGAACGGATATAGACATGACGTGTTTGATTAATGGAATAAACTTCCACGATATGTTCACGAATATGCTGAGTCGTATATTTTTTCTTTGTCTTATTCATTTTATCCATCGCCACCCCCGACTTTGTGGTCGACTGAGGTGTGACGGCTTTCATCTCGAGCGTCTTGTAATAATCGATCTCAGTTTGAATCTGGCTCAGAATTTCCGCTCTGAGTGTTTCAATCGAGCTTTCACCAAACCAATCATCCCGATATTGCGCTACAAAACGGCGACGATTTTCGAGTGATTTCAGCATCGCCTTCACCCGTTCCTGATTGGGATTGGGCTGCGGACGGCGGGCCTTCATCTGTGCCACTTTGCGTGTAGCACGATTGGGCACTTTGTTCTCAGTTGCAAAAATTCCGGCGTGTCTCGCATCTTCCAGCCAAGCTTCTCTGGCCTGTGCATGCTGTTCCAACTGCTCACGCGTCACACCTTCACCTTGTGGTGCGCGCTCAACTAAAGCTTTGTAATCCTGTAATAAGCGATCTGTAATTTTGGTTTCTTCTTCCAGCAATTTCGAAGCAGTTTCATCCAGAATCCAATATTCCAGCGGACCGTCTCCGGTCACAAACACTACATCGTGCACCTCACTTGGCTGACACAAAGGCGGAGAAACCAGTGGACCCGTGGCCTCCAGCGGCCGCAGGTCAGACACGGGGGCCACAGAATAAGTAGGCTCAGCTGGCTCAGTCTGGCTCTCGTCAGGTAACCGAACTTGTTCGCCAACCCGAATAAAATCCGGATTTCTCTGATACTGAGGGTTCAGCTCCAGCAGGGTGCTAAAATCAACTTTCTCATCAATGGCAATTTGCAGCAGGGTATCATTCGGTTTGACGGTATAACTTCGACTCATCAGGCTGTTTCTCCTTGCCATTGTTCCGCGATAGACATCATGGTGTTTATTTGATCATCTGACATAACCCATCCCTCACCTGAGGCAGTATCCACCGCATGGCTGTGCCAATCTGCCAAAAGCCAATATTGATCAAACCAGTGAATTCGATGGAGTTTGGGGAAAAACTGTTTTCGTTGTTCAGAAGACATTGAACCAACCAACATCAATAGCTTGCGGGGCTCATAAAACCGAATGACCGCATCAGCCTGGCCACGTGAGACGATCAACCTTTCACGCAATGACTCTGTCAGTTCTGACAAAGAAACTGTGCCTGGCGCAACCAGCAAACAACCGCAAGGTGTCGACTCGAGTTGAGCCATCAGTCTTTGCCATAATGGTAGGTTTTTTGTCAAAGAAACCAGTAGCGGTCCATTATCCAAATACGAAAAACGCGTCTTGGAAAAGAGTGATACCGCTTCATCTTCAGAGAACAACGCTTGCCAGTCAGGCCATAACAACGGCTCAAACAGCAAATAAGTGTTTTGATCTAAAGCAGGTAACATTGGGTTGGCTTGCTGAATCTGCCATTCCGGTTTTAACGGTGCAATTGACATGTTTTCCCTCTTCCGCATTCACAAAGTTCCATCATTAGTGCGCCTTCTTCAATCATGCTCTGATAGACAGCAGACGTGATCACGGGTGGCTTTAATCGTGCAATCGATAGTCCGATCGGGCTGAGGGAGCTCACCCCTTGATTGCTGCCAGCGGCGGCGCCAGGATTAATGTCGACCTTACCCCCTTGCAGTGCCACGTCACTCACGCCGTTGAGCGTAATGGCCGTGCCGTAAAATTCGATCACACCGCTGCTTTTCAGCACCAATCCGGCAGCACCGACTTCCACTCTGATTTCATCAGCAGAAACAACCGCAGCTTCTCCTTCTGCACGGATTGAAGTATCGCCTTTGGTTTCGATATGAAAATCGCCCCCGACCGTCAGTTGATCGCTCCCCCCGACTGAAGTGGTACGGGACGCGAGGATCACCGTGGTCAGATCCGCACCAATCTCAAGCGTGTCGTTTTGACCAATCTGAACCCGTCGGTGTGCTTCCAACTGACGGTGCTGGTTACCAGCGACACTGACAACTTCGTTGGCCTGATAATTCACCGTGACATCCTGATCGACCTGTTCGATCAATGTCTTTTCGTTGAGTGACGTTTTATTCCCGTGAATCAGTTCTTTCCGATCTCCCTGCACTGCAATTTCACGGTGCTGTACAACCTTCAGTTCGTCATCCTGTCCGATATGGCTGAAGCGGTCATGCAGTACCAGCGTGTTCATATCTTTCTGCGCACGCAGATACAACTCTTCATGATTGGTTTCATCATCCAGACTGATCTCGTTGTACCCTTCCCCTTTATGCGTTTTAGAGCGCAAGGTGGTGCGGGTTTTCTTGAGCGGCAAATCATAAGGCGGAAGATGCAGACCGTTATAAACCGACCCGGTGAC
>NZ_JASJOJ010000080.1:0-14193 GCF_038519165.1 Photobacterium sp. SP02 | reverse complement strand
ACTTCTCCCAACAGCACCCATACCCCCAGGCCCAGCATCCAGATCAAAACGGACGGCGTTCAGGGCGGAGATGTCTTTCAGTTCGATACACCATTTGGGTTTACCGGCACTATAGAGCCCGGCTTTGAGGATCTGGCTGGCCTCCAGGCCAAACCAGCCTGGTTCAGGTTGACCGGTAAAATCGGGGGAGACAGCGGTCGACAAGGCCATGCTGACGCTGACCACATCTCCGGATTTTCGTACGTCGCTGATGCCCGCCCCGGTTTCGACACGAAACGCAGCCTGGGCAATATGGCTTGCCGCACCCAGTAGTGCGTGACCGCAAATCGGCGCTTCTTTTGAGTCCGGGTAAAAAAAACGAAACCGGACATCAGCTTGCTCGCTGGGCGAAATCACAACAGTGACAGGAATACCAGAATCCATCGGATTTTCCGGTACTTCAGAGATCGCCATCAGATTACCGCCCACATCCTTGCGCTTACCAAATACGTTATAAATATGCATCTTTCAGTCCAGATAGGGTTCAACAACAGACAAACAACGATTTACCGTGTCTTCTTTCTCTCCGACCGGAGCCACATAGTGGATTGCGTTTTTAGCAGCCTCCACACTCGCTAATTTCGCGATGAGCCAGGTGGCAAGATACTGAGATGCCAGACAGCCTCCTGCTGTTGCGACCGACTGGGATGCATGAAAAGGCTGCTCAAGCACCACTAATCCGGCGTCCATCGCCCAGGGCTGTGTGGTCAGGTCGGTACAGACAGACGCGTTATCCAAAATGCCTAATGCCGGCAACAGCAGCACACCAGAACACTGAGTGGCAATCAGCTGTTTTTGCGGGTTCAGCGTTAATGTGCTCATGAGTGATTGGTCGGCAACGATCTGCCGGGTCAGCGACCCGCTGCCGATGATGACTGCATCGGCCTGATTGGCGTAGGACAGAGGTTGGTGGGCGGAGATGGTTAGTCCATTCATTGAGGTTACTGTCGGCGTGGGACTGGTGATCTGCACCTGCCAGTTCTCGCCTTTGACCCGATTCAGTATTGAGTAAGCAACCAGCGAATCCAGTTCATTGAATCCTTCGAAAGTCAGTATGGCTATTTTCATTGCAGCATCCTTTGCAAAGCGGAGTGATACGCTAGATTAACGAAAGACAGATTACCCTGATTTAACAGCCAGTTGCCAGCCCGAATTCACCCGGTTCATTGTCCCGGACGCGGCACATTTTCATCGCTGACATTCTGCTCCTGAATAATCTCTTCCGCCCACTCCTCATCTTCCGCCTCAGCTTGCAGGCCGTTCTCCTTTTGTGCGGCAGACGGTTCAAGATACAGCTCAGTAAATAAAGCGAAATGATCCGATCCGATAGACGGCAGACGCTGGATCTGGCGCAGTCTGAAATGGTGGCTGTGGAAGATGTGATCCAAAGGCCAGCGCAGAAACGGATAGTCGGCATGGAAGGTATTAAACATTCCCCGCCCCACACGCGGGTCCAGTAAGCCGCTGATCTTTCGAAATAACCGCGTGGTCGACGACCAGGCAACATCGTTCAAATCACCGGTCACAATAATCGGCTGTGCGCTGTCAGATACACTGCGTGCCACCAGTATCAACTCGGCATCCCGTTCGGCCGAGGCCGGATTTTCAGTCGGGCTTGGCGGCGCAGGATGCAGAAAATGCATTCTGATTTTTTCGCCACAGGGAAGCACCAGCAACGCATGCATGGAAGGCACATCGTCTTCGATCAAAAACTCAACACTGGTATCCTCTAAAGGAAACCGGGCATAAACATGCATGCCGTAGAGATTATCCAGGGGACACTTCATGGTATAAGGCAATTGGGTTTCAAGCGTATCCAACTGAGACTGCCACCAGTCGTCCGACTCCAGCGTCACCAGCACATCGGCCTGATACTGATGCACCAATGTGATTAACTTATTCGCCTGGCGGTTCGGTGTCAGCACATTGGCTGTGATGATGCGCAACCGCCTATGCCCGTTCTCACCGTTCGCCGCCTTCACCTCCTGACGCCAGAGCCGCGTATAAGGCAAAATCCACCACAACTGCCAGCCCAGACACACAAAGCACACCACAATAACCAGCCAGTGTGCGTGAGCAAAAGCATTAGCAATCAGCAAAAACAAAGCAAATACCGCCAGTTGCAGACGAGGAAAATCCCAGCCGCGCACCAGCCAGTGCGGATGCCGCCATAAGGGAAGCAGCGTGGCAATAACAAGTAACAACGTCAGAAACGTTAGCGCATCAACCATAACATTTGCTCTGAAACCCAACATTCACCATTCGGACCATGCAGGAAGGTAGTGCTTCCTGCCCTAAGTATTGAGTTTAGAAGGTGTTTTTTACGCTGGGGATATTTCAGCATCAACTTGAGTGCCAGGTTCACTTTTCTCTGACCGGTTAATAGCCCTATCAGGCACTCTGTTGCCGCAATCATTCAGCCAATGGCAAAATCGAATTCTATTTATGCCTTTTGTCAATAAATATATTGTAATGAGAATTAAACTCAGTTAGATTCCCGAACCTTCAATGACAACTTATAATAAGCAAACACAATGAAGGCGAATGCCAGATACCAATCACTGCTTTTGGCTGCAATAGCCAGTTATACCGTGCCGGTTTTTGCGGCAGATACAACACAATCCACGACGTCGGAAGATACCGAAACGATTACCGTATATGGTCGGGCACTGTCCATGTACCGGGCGCAGGAAACCAGCTTTGCCACCAAAACCCCAACAGCAATCGACGATACACCGCAATCCGTTCAGGTGCTGCCGCAACAGCTGATTGAGGATCAGGGTGCGCGCCAGGTGACTGACCTGTACCGCTCTATCAGTGGTGTGAGCCAGTACTCTTATTCCGGTGTGACGTTCCGTGGCTTCCGTCAGGACGAGATTTTGTACGATGGGGTTCGCGGGGATCCGTTTAATGGATTTGCGATCCCTCAGTTGTTTAATATCGAGCAGGTAGAAGTTCTCAAAGGGCCCGCGGCGGCAGTAACAGGCAGTGGTGAACCCGGTGGTGTGGTGAACTATGTCACCAAAAAACCGACCTACCACACGCAGCGACGTGTCTCGGTCACGGGGGGAAATCAGGATTTTGTCAGCGGCAGCGTTGAACTGTCAGGTTCAGTGAACGCAGAGCAATCTCAGCGTTACCGTGTCGGCATTTATCAGGATCATGAAAACCCGTCTCGCCAAAATACCGATGTCCGTAACCGAATCATCGACTTGGGCTATGCCTGGGATATCACAAACCAAACCACAGTGACGGCACAGCTGACTGATATCCAGCAGCACTATGGCGGGGCCCGTTTACGTGGGGTGCCGGCAGATGATCAGGGTAACTTCCTGGCCGACATTGACTGGAATGCCAACGAAGCCTCCGATTATCAGGACTTAGACGCGCAAGTGTATCAGGTGCGTGTCGATCAGTATTTGAACGACTGGCTGAGCGGCGATGTGACCCTGCGTTATTACGAAAATAACGAAACGCAGAAATACCATGAACCGGCCGGTCTGGTCGATACCGACAGTGACGGTATCCGGGACTGGAGCAAACGTGAATACCGTGATCAGATTCGTCAAAACAAAGCGGGGTCGCTCACAGCTAACCTGATTGCAGAGCTGGGTGATCACACGCTATTACTGGGTGGCGATTACTATCGCATTGATGAAGATTATGTTTACTACCGGGCCAAAGAAAAAGATGGCGTCACCGGGCTGAGCCTGAACGATCCAGCCTATGGCAATGATCCGGCCAGCTATCAGCTGTCGCTGGCGAAACAAACCGCTTCTGAGTCGGAACGCTACGGTGTGTACGTCCAGGACCAGTGGGACATCACCGGGCGCTGGAATGTCCTGGCGGGCCTTCGTCTGGATGGCTTCAAGGATCAGGTCACTGATCAGGTGAAAAACACGGTCAGCGAATACAAAGGAACGGGCTGGTCTTACCGTTTGGGATCGACCTACCAAATCAGTGAACAGCTGCACCCTTATGCGGTCGTCGCGACCGGTTTTGTGCCGCAGAATGCCGCCAGTCAGGCCGCCTCAAACGGTGGGCCTTTCGACCCGGAAGAGAGCCTGATGTATGAAACGGGACTGCGCAGTTACTGGCTTGATAATGCCGTCAACGTCAACCTGGCATTCTACCGCATCATCAAAGAAAACATTCTGCAGACCGATCCGGCAGATACTGATCGCTCAGTGGCTTACGGCAAAGTGCGCAGCCAGGGTGCAGAAATAGATGTGCTGGCAGATCTGACCGAAAACTGGACCGCAAACCTCAGCTACGCCTACAACGATGTGGCAGTGAAACAAGCCTATGACGGTGTGGCAGATGGCGAAGACGGCCGTTTTGCCAATGCGCCGCATCAACAGCTTGGCCTCTGGACGCGCTACGATATTGTCGTACTTAACTCTGCCATTGGTTTTGGCGCCGACTATGTCAGCAAGCAATATAACCAAAGTGGTCAAATCGTAAAGCCATACACAGTGTTCGATGCTTCGTGGCAGACTCACTGGCAGGACTGGCAGTTCCAGCTCAATGTGAAGAATCTGTTTGATAAGGAATACGCCGTCAGTGGCTTTATTGACCGGACCGGGCATTTTCCTGGCGAGTCGCGCCGGCTTTACCTCACCGCAAGTTACGATTTTTAATACTACAGGTCTGGCGATATGCCAGACCTTCGCTGTTTTAGGCAGCGTTTATTCTGATCTTGGATAGTGATAATTACAGGTATCGACAATGAAATGGTTTTCTTTGGCTGCATGGATCACAGCGCTGATCGGCGGGACGATAAGTTTTTTTGCTTCGGCGGTGACCGTCACAGACAGTCAGGGGGAATTTACCCTGGAGACTGTGGCCAGCCGGATTGTCGCATTGGAGTTTTCTTTTGTTGACGCCCTGGCGGCGGTGGATGTCAGTCCGGCCGGCATTGCAGACGATAATGACCCCAGCCGGATACTGCCGGCCGTGCGTAAAAAGCTGGCAGCCTGGCAATCTGTCGGGACCCGATCTCAGCCAAGCCTGGAAGTGATTGCATCACTCAAGCCGGACTTAATTATTGCGGATGTGGATCGCCATTCGGCCGTCTATCGGGACCTCACTAAAATTGCGCCAACCTTATTATTACCCTCACGTCGGGAAACCTATCAGGATAACCTCAGGTCGGCTGCCATTATCGGTAAGGTAATCGGTAAAGCTCAGCAGATGGCAACACGTTTGAAGCAACATGACCAGTTGATGCAGCACTACGCGCAACAACTCACTTCACTGCGCGGGCAAAGTGTGCAATTTGGCGTAGCTCGCGAAAATGGTTTTTATGCGCACGCTTCCGACTCGTATGCCGGTGGAGTAATCGCCGCACTGGGACTGGCATCACCCGCCATGCTGAAACATGAAAATGCGTCTCGCCAAATCAGCCTGGAGCAATTGCTGGCGCTAAACCCGGACTACCTGATTGTCGGGGATTACACTGCCAATACCCTAGTTGACCAATGGAAAAAGCAGCCACTCTGGCAAGTGCTGAATGCGGTACGCAACCAGCATGTGGTCAGTGTCGATGGCAATATGTGGGCACGTTGCCGGGGCATTTTAGCAGCCGAATACATGGCGGCCGATCTGGTAAATCTGGTTCAGTTGCCATGAAGGGATCGCATCGCCGGCAATTCGCGAGTGTCATGCTCACCCTGCTGTTGCTTTTTGCAACCGTAGCCTGGTTGTCGTTATTTACCTTTTCCCCGGTTCCGGTTTCCGGACGTGATGCGATTGAAGCTTTGTACCAGCCGGATTGGCAAAAAGTGGCCCATATCATAGTGCAGGATATTCGTTTACCACGGATGCTGGAAGCTGGATTGGTCGGGGCCAGCCTGGCCTGCGCCGGTGCGTTAATGCAGGGACTCACCCGAAACCCGCTGGCCTCACCCAGTTTGTTTGGTGTGAACGCCGGTGCCGCGTTAGGCATGGCACTGGTGACAACCGTGTTTGCCGTTTCTTCTCCGGTAACTGGCCCGGTCGCTGCTATGCTCGGCGGCCTGAGTGCCTGGGTGCTGGTGATGATACTCGGCGGTGCTTGGAAAATGGGCGCTGAACGTGGCCAACTGGTTCTGGCGGGGATCGCAATTTCAGCTCTGTGCGGGGCGCTGACCAAAGCCAGCGTCATTCTGGTAGAAGATCAGGCGGCCAGCGTAATGACCTGGCTTGCCGGGTCATTTGCCAATGTCCGCTGGGAAACCTTGCAGTGGAGCTGGCCGTGGCTGATCAGTGCCTTGAGTCTGAGTGTGCTGCTGGCACCGAAAATCAATCTGCTGGCAATGGGCGATGAGCGCGTGAAGAGCCTCGGCGTGAACCTGACCGCGCTGCGTGCGCTGATCGGCCTGGCGGTGCTGGTACTGGTGGGTATCAGTGTTTCCAATGTCGGCGCGATTGCATTTGTCGGGCTGGTAGTACCGCACATGGCACGGCTGATGGTGGGTTACGATCATCGCATCATGTTGCCTGTTGCCATGCTTCTGGGCGCAACCCTGACACTGACCGCCGATATTCTCAGCCGGGCTGTCGTATTCCCGACCGAGACACCGGCAGGTGCGGTACTGGCCCTGATTGGAGCGCCTTACTTTTTGTATTTAGTGAGGAAACAACCATGAGCCACCCTCTCCGACCCATTGCATTTCTTTTAATGCTCCTGATGTTTTCGGCACTGGGCAGCTTACTTTGGGGCGCCGTAAATCTGACTTTTGCTCAGGTCAGCCACGGCTTTGTGGCATCCAGCGAGCACTATTTCACTGTGTTCGAATACCGCTTTCCACGCATTCTTATTGCGTTGCTGGTGGGCGCAATGCTGGCCAGTGCCGGTGTACTGATTCAGGGAGTGATACGTAATCCGCTTGCATCACCGGATATTCTTGGTGTGAGCCATGGTGCCGGGCTGGCAGCCGTAGCACTGATGACACTGTTTCCCACCCTGTCGGTATACTGGCTGCCGGGCGCCGCACTGGCCGGAGGGTTGCTTTCCGCCGTGATTTTAGCCTTGGTGTGCGGCAGGAAAATGGCACCGGTACGCTTAGCCATTACGGGTGTAGCGCTGGCCGCATTGTACGGCAGCGCCATTGATTTCCTGATGCTGACACAACCTCTTGAAATCAATAATGCCTTGCTCTGGTTGACCGGCAGTTTGTGGGGAAGAGGCTGGTCACAACTGGCGATGCTCTGGCCATGGTGGTGTTTATTGCCGGTTGTACTGTGGCTGAGCCATGCGCTGAATCTGCTGACGCTGGGTGATGAGCGGGCAACCAGCCTGGGTATTTCGGTGTTCTGGGTCAGGGTCGGCGCATTGCTGGTGGCAGTGGCCTGGACTTCCGCAGCAGTTGCGGTATGCGGCCCCCTGAGCTTTCTGGGATTAGTGGCACCGCATCTGGCACGCCAGCTCGTTGGCGGCCGCCATCAGATCCTGCTGCCGACAGCAATGCTGGTGGGAGCATTACTGCTGCTGGTGGCCGATTTACTGGCACGTACCATTGATCCACCGCTGGAGCTTCCCGCCGGTATAATGACAGCTATCATCGGGGTGCCCTACTTTTTGTATTTATTAGTGAAAATGAGATAAACCACATGCGCTTAACAACAAATAACCTGACCGTGGGTTATGGCAAAGGCCCGATCATTCAGGGAGTGAATGTGGCGATTCCTGAAGGCAAGATCACCGCATTATTAGGCCCGAATGGCTGTGGCAAATCGACTCTGTTAAAAACCTTATCCCGGATTTTGACGCCCGAAACCGGCCATGTACTCTGGCAGGGGGAAAGCATTTCACAGATACCATCGCGTCAACTGGCCCGGCAACTGGCACTGCTTCCTCAATCTCAAGAGCCGCCAGAAGGTGTCAGTGTCCGGGAGGCGGTCGCTTATGGTCGAAGTCCTTATACAGGTTTCTGGGGACAACTGTCGGCACAGGATCGTGTGCTGGTTGAACAAGCAATGACGGCAACAGGGGTAATCACTTTTGCTGAACGTCCGGTGACTGATCTGTCCGGCGGACAGCGTCAGCGGGTCTGGCTGGCAATGACACTGGCGCAGGACACGGATTATATCCTGCTGGATGAACCGACGACCTATCTGGACCTCAATCATCAGGTGGAACTGATGAAACTGTTACGTACACTCAACCAGCAAGGCAAAACCATTGTAACTGTGCTGCATGACATCAATCAGGCCTGTCGCTACTGTGACCACTTAATTGTGATGCAAACCGGCAACGTAGTGGCGGAAGGTACACCAGATGAAATATTAACGGCGGAGCTTTTATCCAACGTCTTTGCGTTGGATGCTGAAATTCATCAGGATCCAATTGCAGCCACACCCATGTGCGTTGTGCGTTAGGGGTTGATAAAATTCGGGTCGGCTCACTGCATTGCCAGTTTCATGTGTACCCAACTGGGACTATTTGCTCTGAAACCCAACATTCACCATTCGGCCCATGCAGGAAGGTAGTGCTTCCTGCCCTAAGTATTGAGTTTAGAAGGTGTTTTCACACTGGGGATATTTCAGCTAGATCCGCTTCACAATGACTCATCATTCATCCGCTTTTTTACTCACAATCTCTGGCTGGCTCATAGGTTGCGCATGGCGATCAAAAAAGGGGTTCGGGCGCCCTTTCCCGGTTAGCTTCCAGCTCAGAATTTTCAGCAATACGCGAATCATCATCGGCCAGACACGGTTATTCCGCAGTATGTCTTCAGGTAATCGCGGGTTGGCATGTTGCGGGTAGGCATGCGCACGGACCGGGCCAAGGCGCTCTTCCGTTCTGTCTTGTGCTGCTATCACTTTTTCGATTAAGCCCACAAAAGGAAAACTGGGCTTGAGGGTGTTTGCTATCGGCGTTTTGCAACATCCGGCATACCAGCGAAATAAGCCTTCCGGCGTCAACCGTAAACAGCGAATGTGCTCACTGCCATTTGTCCATTGCACACTGGCCGGACTGAGCTGAAAAATCGCCGTACCCCGATGTGCCGTGAGTATCCGTTCAGGCGACAACTGCTCGGCAAATGCCTGACAATCTTTGCAATAGCACACCACGCGGTTGCCGGACGACGGCGTGGGCACATCGGCTTTTCCCTGTATCTGACCGCATTCACAACTCAGCTGAATTGTCGCCATGCTGCTTTCTCCCTGTTCAATGATATTTATTGTGTTGTCGCTGACGGGTTTGCTTTGACGTCGGCCATACTGGCATTCAAATCCGACACCATCCGCTCTTGCAACTGTAAGGCATACTCTCTCAGACGCTTTGCATTATTCGCAAACTTTGCACCGCCACATGCTATCCCTTTGTAGGTAATATCCGGGCTTGAATAAACAGGCAGCCACTCATCTGCATAGGCCATCACAGTACCTTTCCCACCACATCTATAACCAAATGCATAAGGCCGGAATGCGTGTTGCTGATGTAATGCCGTGATCTCTTTCAATTCATCTATTCGCACATCTATCTGATCTGAGAGAGTATCTATATCATGCTCGGCACCGGCCAGGTGTCCTAGTTCATGCTCAAGTATGTCACTGCTGCAGGCTAAATCAGCAATAAAGAACTGAGGGTAAACATCCACATATGTCATGCCGCACTGTTCCGGTAATGTGTTTGTAGATCGCTTAGTACTGAACAGCACGCCATAATAATGATTGGGTCTGGACGCGGACGCCTCAATCTGCTCAAAGTGATGGTACTCAAGCAAGTCGTGTACAAGTGTAATCTCATCAAACTCCACAAGATTCAGTTCATCAGCAACCACAACCTGATGAAATGTACGACGCATAGGCACGCAAGAGTTTTTCAGAATCTGGTTAGATGCTTGTATCCAACTGTCGATAATACCGCTCCTGACAAACGGCGAATAATCCTCCATCGCATCTTTCGACACAAAAAAGGTAATCGGGGTATCTACGACGTCCGTCATTTCGCATTCAGGCAACTGCAACTGATTAGATGAAGCGGCACCATCAAAAGAAAGCGTTAAAACAATTAAATACAATAGGATAGATAACACATCAGATTCTCGCTACTAAGAAGAGTCCACTATAACAACCATGATGCATAACATCGCATTGTATTAAGGTTAATGTGCGACGATGCACATTTCCTCAACTCAACGATTTCAACTTATCCCGGACAGACACATTTTGGCTGTCCTCAGTTATAGTGTTACAACCTGCCAGTGAAAGAGACGAGTCAATGCCGGATAAGCTCAACGATTTCAGTACCAAACTGCTCATCAATCAGGCGTTAATTGATCATCAAATCGCCTGCAGAGAATTGCTGTACGACTTTAATCACTCGCGCCCCAGTGAGCAGCAAAAACGGCAAGACATCCTGAGCAAGATCCTCAAACAATGCCAGGGCACACATATTGAACCGCCCTTTCGCTGCGACATGGGCAGCAACCTCTCGATTGGTAAAGGCGGGTTTATTAATTACGGTCTGATTGTGCTGGATATTGCACCCGTCTCTATTGGCGACCATGTGCTGATAGGCCCAAACGTTCAGCTTTGTGCCGCCGGCCATCCGGTTCTGTTATCAGAACGGGTACAACCCTATGCCTGTGGCGATCCCATCACGATTGGCAATCATGTGTGGATTGGCGCTGGATCCATTGTGCTGGGAGGGGTTTCGATTGGCGATAACACAGTGATTGGCGCAGGCAGTATCGTGGTGAAAGACATCCCTTCAAATGTGATCGCTGCCGGTAACCCATGCAAGGTTCTCAGAAGCATAGATCATGGTCAATTACCCACAGAAGAAGAGATTCAGGCGTTATATCAGCAATTAGGGTTAAAAGAGTAAATGTCCATCCTTAAACATCATTGCTGACAACGGATATCGTTTTCTCTATTACAAATCGTCATAAATATCATCGTCTTCTTCCAAGGCCGAACCAATTGACCATTCATCTACTCGCTGAAAACTCAAACCTGTAAGATTAGCCTCACGAAATGCCTGCACAACAATTTCGTGGAACAGGAATTTAGGCTTCTCTTCCAATGTGAATACTAATCGTTTTTCTAGAGGGATTTTATCTAGTACATTTTCATCCAATGATAACACCTCTAACGTAAAATCATCATCTACATAAGTGCCATCTATTTCTGACCGTCCATGGTGGATTGCTTTATGATGATTCCAGATATGCATGTAATAGTGTTCTGACCAAATTTTATCACCATTGACGATATTGGTTTGATAAAAATCCACGCCAGGTAAGTTAAACGGTGCCAGAACTTGCCTAAATTTTTCAGAGACCAACTGCTCTGCGGTTTCATGATAGTCACACGGCTGAAATTTGGCGAGATTACCTTCTGTAATTTCAACAACGCCAGGGCCAAGAACATGATTTTTAAAAGACCATAGAGACATTAAATGATCTAACCCTTCATCAGAATTCTCCGCCATATCTAACATGTATGCGCCTGACTCATGATTTTCTCTCAAAATATAGTACTGACTGTCGTATTTCATGATTACAACTTCCGATGAATCCGAATATGTTGATCTGCATGCTGAATCTTATGCGCCAAATCTGGATGAAAATATAATGCCTCATCATCATAGGCCAAACAAACTTGTTCTCCGGATTGAATGGCACTCGCGACCTTATGCAAGGGTTTCGCCTGAACAAACTCGTATTCCCAATCCTCTTCATCGAAACGCACCATAGCCGGCAGGGTATCGATATTCTCAGTAATCTCTAATTCATCGCTAATGTACATGCCAGGGAAAAGAGTAAAATCAAGGATAACTTTTGGCTCGTCTGAATAAAATTTTGTCTTTGCTACTTCCGCTAGCAGACCCGGTTGTTGAAAGCTTTGTTTGATCCATTTTTCCATCAGATGATCTCCACAGGTGTTAATCTAACTCCTGATACATTTAGCTGACTTAAAATCAACTTAACTTTTTCGTTAACAATAATTTTCCAGCAATGTTCCTTTACTCTAAAGACATCATGAACAATATTGGACTTAGCTAATTTTTTTGAATCAATTACCATTCGAGTAACTGTTTTGTAGCTTTCACAATAATTACTGTATCTCCTTGCTTCGGAGGCATACTCATTGAGTAATGGATATGAAGCAAAAACATTCATGTGATAATAATTTTTATATAACTTTCCGTCATTATTAACTAAAACAGGAAAAAATTGCACCCCACGAATATAATTAGACGTAAGTATGTCTACAATATTTTGTATAGGCAATAAGTCAAGCGCCTTAAGAACATCTGACATTCCTCTTTCGCTATATTGATCATCGATATAGACTTTAGGCGGAGAGTTATAGAACAGAACCCCTATCTGGCTATAATCAAGGATATCGATGTAATCTTCATCAAAATAAAATGAAGCCTCATCTTCAATAAACCCTCCTTCTAGAACATAATAGTCCATTTACCCACCAACTTTATCAAGAATACTTATATCATTAAAATAATATTCAGGTATATAAATTCCCCCCTAACCACAACACTTAATAGATTCAACTTCATTACAATTAAATTAAATCATTGTATCTTTCATTTCTTACAATTATATAAGTGTATTGACCATTCATCTACCCGCTGAAAACCCAAACCTGTGAGATTCGCCTCACGAAGTGCTTGCACAACTGTTTCATGAAATAAGAATTTAGGCTTCTCTTCCAATGTGAATACTAATCGTTTTTCTAAGGGGATTTTATCTAATACATTTTCATCCAGCGACAATACCTCTAACGTGAAATCATCATCAACATAAGTACCATCTATTTTTGATCTTCCATGATGGATTGCTTTATGATGATTCCAGATATGCATAAAGTAATGCTCTTTCCACACTTTACCATCATTAATGATATGAGCCTCATAATAATCAACACCAGGTAAATCAAATTGTGACAAAGATTTTTTAAATCGCTCTGAAATTAATTGTTTTGCAGTTTCATGGTAATCACAAGGGAAAAACTTTGATGTATCACCATCATACACTTTCACTTTTCCTGGCCCTAAAACTCGACGACTAATTGAACGTAATGACATCAGGTGGAATAACCCTTCATCAGTACCCTCAGTATGTCCAAGCATATATTCGCCTGACTCATGGTTTTCTCTCAATATATAGTACTGGCTGTCATATTTCATTTTGCCACATATCCTATAGCTTCAAATTTACCGATTTAATTTTTTAAGCTTTGTACTACTAAAGACTGTCATAAAGTTCATCATCATCGAATGTTGATCCGATAGACCACTCATTAACACGAATAAAACTCAAACCTGTGATATTCGCCTCACGAAGTGCTTGCACAACTGTTTCATGAAATAAGAATTTAGGCTTCTCTTCCAATGTGAATACTAATCGTTTTTCTAAGGGAATTTTATCTAATACATTTTCATCCAACGACAATACCTCTAACGTGAAATCATCATCAACATAAGTACCATCTATTTTTGATCTTCCATGATGGATTGCTTTATGATGATTCCAGATATGCATATAATAGTGTTCTGACCAAATTTTATCGCCATTGACGATATTGGTTTGATAAAAGTCCACGCCAGGTAAGTTAAACGGTGCCAGAACTTGCCTGAATTTTTCAGAAACCAATTGTTCTGCGGTTTCATGATAGTCACACGGTTGAAATTTGGCACGATTACCTTCTGTAATTTCAACAACGCCAGGGCCAAGAACATGATTTTTCAAGGACCATAGAGACATTAAATGGTCTAACCCTTCATCAGAATCCTCCGCCATATCTAACATATATGCGCCTGACTCATGATTTTCTCTCAAAATATAGTACTGACTGTCATATTTCATATTATTACCATACATGTAACTTCCAGATGAACCTGACTAGCCCCAGGCCTCTGAATCAAAGTTTATTACATTCAGCCGTATCCATCATTAAAGCCCCAGTGAAGGGGCCGACATTAATCACATTATTTATAGCGATTACAAATCATCATAAAAATCATCGTCGTCGTCTTCAAAGGCAGATCCGATAGACCAGCTATCGACACGGCGGAAGCCTAAGCCACTGAGGTCAGCGGCACTGAGGGCTGCAACGACAGATTCATGAAACAGAAATGTTGGGTCTTCTCTCAATCGAAAAACCAATCTTTTTTCTAAAGGCACTTGATCCAGCACC